>JABJJO010000046.1 GCA_018660825.1 Planctomycetaceae bacterium
CCAACGCTCGGCCCAGAACGTCAACTCACCGGTCGTCTCGACTTCCGTTGAGATCTCCAGGGTGACAGATGTTTTTTGACCGCCGGTCAATTGTAGGCATTGCTTGCCCGTCTTCGCATGCTTATCGTCGATAATTGTCCTACCAACAACCGGTGTCCAGGTACCAATGGTGGTTTCGAGTTTGTCAAAGTCACCGGCGGGGGCTTTCTCAAAGCTGGTCGTCGCCAAATTAAACTCATCGTTTGTAGTTTTTAAAGCCCGATCATTCGGGATGCCGATCAGAGCGGTAAGTTGCTCTGCCAATTTTGCAACCACTTGGGGTGACGAGGCCGCAATGTTCTTTGTTTCGATCAGACCATAGGCGTAGTCGTACAGTTCTGTTGCTTGAACCACGCCCGATGGACGATGAACCCATTGTGTCAGGCGATGCGTTGGCGTGCGCAGTGAGTACCCCATGAGTCCGTCGCCTCGAGGGTACTGGCTAATCGCCGCCATCTTCGTATCGTAACTCGGGTCGTGTAGGATCGGCACTAAGGTTGTACCTTCAAGGTGGTCGCCGATCGGTAAACCAGCAAGTTCGGCCAACGTCGGATACAGATCGACCAATTCGACCAAAGATGAACTCGATTTGCCGGCGGCTGTCATTCCCGGCGTTCGTACAATCAACGGCACACGCGTATCGAGTTCAAAGTTTGTGGTCTTGCCCCACAACCCTTGCTCGCCAAGGTGATAACCATGATCACCGTAAAGGACAATGATTGTGTTGTCGCTGAGGCCGGAACGCTCTAGTTCTTGCAACACGCGACCAATCTGAGCGTCGATGTAACTGATACATGCAAAGTACGCCTGTCGAACTCGTCTCTGCTTTTCATCTGAAATAACACCTTGTTTCGGTTGATCCGTGTAACGCCGCAATTCGCCTGAACCGTGTCCCGAGAATTTTGGCGCCTTTACGGGAAAATCAACATGCGATGGCAGAGCAACGTCGGTGTAGAGATCGAAGTATTTTTTCGGAGCGATGTACGGGGAGTGTGGCTTAATAAAACCAACTGCCAGAAAAAATGGCGTGTCCTTGTTGTTCAGATCCCGCAACGCCTGCACGGCAGCATCAGCAACCTGCCCGTCATAGAGCGTGTTGTCGGGTACAGCCGGCGATTCCGTGGCTGGGCCAAAGACGAGTTTTTGCGTCCAGTCATCCGGACCCGGATTCTTTGGCTTATACACCCTCTCAAAGATGCTTTTGGCAGCGGTGATGCCTGCCTCGGTATAATAATATCGTGGGCCAAACCTAACCGCTGGCACGGACCAGCTTTCCGGATCACCCATAGTGTCCCACTTGGTATTACTAGCGCCGTCGGGAAATACTCCATGATAAACCTTCCCAATCGCAGCTGCGTGATAGCCATGGTTTTTGAAATGCTGGGGCAATGTCACGACATCCGGATGAGCGGTTCGAAAGTGTGAGTGATTTCCAGTGACTCCAATTGAATCCGGCCGCTGACCAGTCATGAGACTAGTACGAGAAGGATTGCAAACGGCCTGTTGACAATACGCTCGCTGAAACAACCGACCGCTCGCGGCTAGGGCGTCAATGTTCGGGCTATCAATGTGTGAGGCTCCGTAACAACCCAACTCCGGCCGCAGATCGTCGACTGCAATAAACAGCACGTTCGAGCGTAATTCAGCGGCGTGGATTTGCGTCCAACCCAATAGGGCGACGAGGCTAGCCAAAAATGCTAATTGTGATGGATGCCAACGAAGCATAATTTTTCCTTAGGCTGAGGGGAAATGGCGCGGCTATGAACTTGCCCGTTGAGCTTATTAGGCCCGCAGCAGATAAGTCATTCTCATTTTGAATAACGGGCACGTCAACTCGCTCGCGCCTAACACTATCTCATGTTATCACATTAATAACGAGCAGTCGGGAAATAAGCATGAGGAAAACAACTAGACCATAGTACCTTGAGGTCAACACAAATGCGTATCGGGCTTGGGTGGTGCTTTAGAACCGGGTTTACGTGAAGCCGAATGACGGCAACGCGGGTTAGCAACTCCCCACAAAGCTACCGCCATAGCGGATAAACCCGCTGGATTAGTGTTTAATGATTAAGGCAAAAAAAATGCCCCCGAAATGCAGCGGATCCTAGGGGGGTTGAGGATTCCAACTTCATTCCGGGAGCGATTGGATCATGTTGATCGAATAAATGCTTCCGTGCAAAC
>JABJJO010000045.1 GCA_018660825.1 Planctomycetaceae bacterium
CTGGCAACAAACCTGCGCCTGCTAACCCCACACCTCCGGCCGCCAATAACCCGTTCGCACCTGGCAACAAACCTGCGCCTGCTAACCCCACACCTCCGGCCGCCAATAACCCGTTCGCACCTGGCAACAAACCTGCGCCTGCTAACCCCACACCGCCGGCCGCCAATAACCCAGCACCAACTGTAACGCCGCCTGCTAATCCAGCTCCGGCTGCACCTCAAACCGGTGGCGGTGGAACTCTCGGTTCTATCTTTCGCTCCCTCAATCCGTTCGGTGGAAACAGTAGTAACACAGAACCCAACGCGGAAAACACTGTAGACAAACTAAAGAACCTCATCCCCGGACTCGCACCTGCCGCACCTGCCCCTGGTGGTAATCCTTTTAAATAGACGCGTCCGATTCCTCCTTCGGCCACCCGTACACGATCTATTGATGCGCCAAGATGCGTTGCGCGCCTGAGACAACATCGTTGTAATAAGTTAATATAAACTTATAGTTATTAACTTATTCTGAACTTGTTGCCCTGATAGGTGCCATCAAATGCGCTGCTCTTTTATCAACGCCATTTTTACCACGTTGTTTTTTGTGCTCTCTTCATGTTTAGTTGCTGAACCAAACTTGACCTCAGTAAACCTACCTGGCGCCCAAAGTGGAACGACTGCTCAGATTACATTCGCCGGAACCGACCTAGGCCCCAATCCAACTTTGGTTGCCTCTTTTGCCATTTCATCGCAACAAGCACTTGCCGGCTCCAACAACAAGCAAGCGATTATCGAGTTCACAACCACTAACGAATCTCCCGGTATCCATTGGGTCCGCATCGTTAGTGACAAAGGAATCACCAATCCTATCGCCTTCGCCCTTGATGACCTGACACAAACCGCATTTGGTAATTCTATCAAAACCACACCCGCCGCCGTTTACGGGAACCTAACTGGTGGCGGCATTCTGAAGACATCATTCAGCGGCACACAAGGAACGGCACTAGTCATCGATCTGGAAGGACGTCGCCTCGGTTCCGACATCCGACCTGTACTCCGTTTGCATAACAGCCAAGGAGTTCAAATCGCGTGGTCACCACCCCAACCTACGCTTAGCGGTGATGCACGGATCCAAACAACCTTACCCGCCGACGACACCTACACCATTGAACTGCATGACATTCTTTTTAGAGGCCCGGCCAAAGGGACGTTTCGCTTAAAAATTGGTGAGCTACAGTTCGCCGACATGGTCTTTCCGATGGGCACGCGCGCCGATACCGACGCGCGTTTACAGTTTATCTGTGGCAATCTTACAGCCGCCACAGCCAATGCCAACCAATCCGCCGGTACACATCCACTAAAACTTCCAGCATCTCCCAACGTGACTGGCACTCGACCTTACGTGTTGTTCAGTACCCACCCAGAATTTATCGAAAGCGGGGATGCCGCAGAAGACAATGTGGTGGGGGCCGTTCCGGTTGGCATCAATGGCCGTCTGAGTATCAAAGGTGAACAAGACGAATTCATCATCACTACCACACCGGGAACCAAGTTAAGAATCAGCGTTCTCGCGCGACAAGCCGGATCGCCACTCGATGCCGTGTTGACGGTCAAAGATGCCCAAGGCAAGCAACTCGGCCGAAACGACGACCGCCCTGGCAATTCCGACCCAGGCCTCGACATCACCATCCCCAAGGACAACAAATCAATCACTGTGATTTTAAGTGATCTACAAAACCGCGGTGGCGATGATTACATCTACCATATTGATATTCAGAACCTAAGTGCCCCACGTTTTTCAATTTCTACTACTACCAATCGAATTCAAGTGCCAGGCGGATCAACACAAACCTTAATTGCGGATATTACACGGCAAGGATACAGCGGTCCAATCAACTTGAGTCTGCCAAATCTTCCCGACTCTATCTCACTTTCAGGCACCCATATCCCAGCGGGCTCCACACGGGCGCTACTCTCAATCTCGGCTACAACGGGTGACGTATTACCTGTGATCACTCATCTCCTAGCCAAGGGTACCGGCGACCACGCGCACGTTCAAGCCACCGCCTCCGTTGGCGGCGATAGCCAACACTACCGCGTACAACCTTATTTAAAATCGCAACTAGCACTCGCTCGTGTTTCAACCAGTCCCATCACAGCGGCCTTAATACACCCCACCAGTGAACTACAAGTGGCTCAAGGAAAGTTTTTGCCCCTAGAGGTCAACCTTGAGCGAGCAGAAAACACTAGCGGCAACATCCGATTGCGACTAATCTCCACCCAAGTACAACTACGTAAAAAAATCAAGAAAGGTGGTAAAGACGTTGAAGTCGACGATTTAGATCGAACCTTACGACTCGTCGAGGAGCCACTTGTTGCAGCAGATAAAAATAACCATACGGTCAGCGTCTGGGTACCACACGATCTAGGAACAACCCCTTGGAACATTGCGATCCTCGCGGAACTGCTCTCGGAAGATAATAAAACCGTTTTAGCAACAACAACAACATCACAACTAATCATCACACCACTGCCAGCCCTTGCTCTCAAGTTGACATCCGCAGCAAATGTTGAAGCGGTTGCTGGTGAAGGCGAATCTGGGTCGGTCAGCGGAATAATCACTCGTGCTGTGGGGTTTGACAAGGCCGTAACCATCTCACTGCGTGGATTGCCCAAAGGCTATACCGCGCCGAGTATTGAAATCGCTGCTGATGTAAACGAATTCACATTACCCATTCAGTTTTCCAAAGAAGCAAAGCCTGGTGACCTCAAGAGCATCAAGCTCGTGGCAACCGCTGCATCGGATCTTAAAGCGGAAGTAGAAGTTATCAGCAATACCGAAACCATTCAAATAAAAGTTGTTCCGCAGGCTGAGTAATCGTGGTTTGACCCCTCTTCACATTTTTGTATAACCCCTATTAGGACAATAACATGAATTTAGCCGCTCGTTATATTGCCGCGTTGATCATTACCAGTACTGTTTACACAACTGCTGTTACAGCCGCGCCCAAACGTCCGAATATTCTTTTCATCATGTCTGACGATCATGCGTATCAAGCGATTAGTGCCTACGGCAGTAAAGTCAACAAAACTCCGAACATCGATCGCATCGCGCGTGAAGGAATGCGGTTTGACCGAGCTTTTGTGACCAACTCTATTTGCGGCCCTGCTCGCGCAGTCATTATGACCGGCAAATATAGTCACCTTAATGGCTTCGTACGCAACGGAAATACGTTTAACGGGGAACAACAAACTGTCTCCAAGTTGCTGCAACAAGCTGGATATCAGACGGCCGTCGTTGGCAAGTGGCACCTGAAGAGCACACCTATCGGATTTGACCATTTCCATATTCTGATCGGTCAAGGTCCGTACTATAACCCGACCATGAAAACTCCCACCGGTAATATAAAGCACGTTGGCTACACGACCGAAATCATCACTGACGAAGCGCTCAAATATCTCAAGGACATCCGCGACCCTAAGCAACCATTTTTTCTGATGTATCAGCATAAGGCCCCCCATCGAAATTGGCAGCCCAGCGAAACGCACATTTCTAAATACGACGGGCAAACTATTCCAGAGCCGGCGACGCTATATGACGACTACAAAGGACGCAGTTCCGCAGCAAGCAAACAAGCAATGACCGTCGCCAAACATTTGACACCCAATGACCTCAAATTGGTTCCGCAGCGTGGCCTTACGGAACAACAAACAAAATATTGGAACAAAGCCTATCTCCCTAAAAATGAAGCGTTTGAAAAAGCGAATCTCTCGGGCAAAGAGTTAATTCAATGGAAATACCAACGTTACGTAAAAGATTATCTACGCTGCATCGATAGCGTCGACGACAATGTTGGCCGTATCCTTGATTACCTCGATGAATCAGGACTCGCCGATAACACCATTGTCATTTACACCTCCGACCAAGGTTGGTACCTCGGTGAGCACGGTTGGTATGACAAGCGTTGGATGTACGAAGAATCCTTTCGCACTCCCCTGATAGTCCGTTGGCCTAAACATATCAAGCCCGGCAGCACTAATACTGACCTCGTCATGAATCTCGATTTCGCGGAGACCTTTCTCGATATTGCCGGCGCAACGATTCCAGCGGATATGCAGGGTCAAAGCCTAAAGCCAATCTTTGCGGACCAAACACCAGCAGATTGGCGAACCAGCGTCTATTACCACTATTATGAATTTCCCGGTGCCCACTCGGTCGCCAAACACTATGGGGTACGCACAGATCGCTATAAGCTCATCAATTTCTATGAAAACAAGGAATGGGAAATGTTTGATTTACAGACAGATCCACACGAGCTCGTTAGCGTCTATGACAATCCCAAGTATCAAGCAATTCGTGAGCGAATGGAGGCTGAGTTACAAAAGCTGCGTGATCAATATAACGATGATGGGTCAGTCATTAATTTTGGCAACGTTCAAGCTAAAAAGGTGAATACTCAACTCGTTCGCAGGTTCCGTTTCAGCGAGTTTGACGGCAGTCAGCCCTCACCGCACGGTGCGGCCATCGCGCTTGATGGAAAAACTACTATCTTCGCGACCGAAACGGCTGGAAGATGGAATCCCGAATACAAGCCTTTTACCATTGGCGCCTGGATTCACCCTGCCAATGCTACTGGTGTAATTGCTGCACACGGTGGTGAAAACATCGGCTACAGCTTTGGATTGCAAGACGGAAAAATCGCATTGTCTGTTCGTAACGGCGGCGTGCTAACAACCGTCGTCGGCCCATCTGTCAAAAACGATCTCTGGTCAAATGTCGTAGCAATCCTTAATCGCCAGGGGACTGTCGATTTCATCGTCAACGGAGTCATCACCGAAACAAAAACCAAGGTTGATTTTTTACGTGGCGCGCCGGCTGATGGCTTTAATCTAGGACAAGATGCTGGTTCCTTTATCGGTGAGTATAGCGCTGCCAATGGATTTCAAGGACAACTTGCTGATTTCCGCTTATGGTGGGGCGTTCCTGAAAAAGAAGTTCTGCAAGCTTGGGCCAAAACGAAATAGATAACCCGCCGCTGCCCATTTTCATCCTGCCGACGACTTATGTTCGAGGACCCAGTCAAATGCCAATCACCCGCCGACACGTTTTACAAACAACCGCAGTGCTTACTGCGGCACACACTTTGCAACCCTTTACTTTCGCTAATGAGGATTTCGACATGCCCGCTGAATCACCCTTCGGATTTTGCTTCAACACCAGCACGGTACGCGGACAAAAGCTGAAACTCGATGAACAAGTCGATCTTGTTATCAAGGCAGGCTATGACGGAATCGAACCTTGGATCCGTGATATTCAAGCATTTGTCGACGCGGGTGGCAATTTGCAGGACATCCGTAAAAAGCTCAACGACGCGGACGTCAAAATGACCAGCGCAATTGGATTTGCTCGCTGGATTGTGGATGATAAAACGGAACGAACAAAAGGGTTAGAAACAGCCAAGCACGACATGGCACTTGTGAAACAACTCGGTGGTACACACATCGCTGCACCTCCTATTGGAGCAGTCGACATTGAAAACTTTGATTTATTCGCAGCCGCCGAGCGTTATCATGCGTTATGTGAGGTTGGTCGTCAGGCTGGAGTCATTCCCCAATTGGAACTTTGGGGGTTCTCCAAGACCTTGAGTCGCCTAGGCGAATTAGCATTTGTCGCGACGGAAAGCGGTCACCCCGCTGCCTGTGTTCTTCCGGACATCTATCACATCTATAAGGGGGGTTCTGATTTTGCCGGCCTTGCAATGCTCAACGGAAAACGAATTCATTGTTTTCACGTTAACGACTATCCAGCCGACCCACCGCGCAGCACGATCGCCGACAAAGATCGTGTTCATGTTGGCGATGGAATTGCGCCCGTCAGCAAAATTTTGCAAATGATCTATGATTCCGGTTGCCGCGGGATGTTGTCACTGGAACTTTTCAATCCAACGTATTGGGAACAAGATGCGCTGCAAGTTGCGACTGAAGGTCTCGCTAAGGTGAAAGCCGCTGTAACTAAAGCATTTCAACAATAACGTATCCTCAGCCTTCATGATGGCATCAATCAAACTAAAAAAACGATTTCTTTTTCCGATAGGTGCCTTGCTCAGCGGGTTACTGCCCTTGCTAGGGCTTGAGCTAGTTTTGTGGGCTTTTAATATTGCGGCTCCAGAAACCGTTGTTGACCGCTCTTTTGGTTTTGGCCAATATCAACCTCTATTCATCCCCAACAAAGATCAAACGGAATTGCGCACTAGTCAAAACAAGTCGCTGTACTTTGGCACTCAGCGGTTTGCAAAACAAAAATGGAAAACTGAATTTCGGATGTTCTTTTTAGGTGGCTCAACCGTTCGCGGTCGCCCCTTTACCGTCGATACAGCATTCGCAAAATGGGTTGAATTGGAACTCAACGCTCGATCTCCTGACAACACGACATACCAATCTATCAATTGTGGTGGTTTGTCTTATGCCAGCTATCGCTTAGCCCGTATCAATCAAGAAATTCTGCAATATGATCCCAATCTCGTCGTGCTAGCGACGGGGCACAATGAATTTTTGGAAGATCGCAGTTTTACAGCAGCCAAAGCCAACCAAACCGACGTATCGCCTATTTCATCTTGGCGATCCGTAAATTGGATTCGCTCGTTGGCCGGAGATGACCTCGAGTCATTCAAAACAAATTCTGAGAAACGGTTGCCTGCCAACGTCACCGCTAGGTTAGATGCTAAAAGTGGCTATGCTTCCTATCAATGGGATCCCGTCTGGAAACGAGACGTCATTGGCCAATATCGCGAATCCATCACCGAAATTATCAGTCAGTGTCAAACCAAGGACATTCCAATCTTGTTGGTCTGTTTAGGGTCTAATTTGCGAGATTGTCCACCCATCAAATCCGAGTTGCCGCTGACGCTCAGCAATACAACCCGACAAAAATGGCTCAATTTATTCGACCAAGCAACACGGCATCGCGACAATCCGTCAACCGCACTGAAGTTTTATCAGCAATGCTCTGCCATTACCGAGGAGCATGCACTCTTGCACTACCGCATTGCTCGTTGTTTTGAGCAACTGGGGCAAAACCAGGCTGCACGCAAACATTACTTGCTATCCAAGGACCATGACATTTGTCCATTGCGGTTAACCGAACAGATGGACCGCGTTATCCGAGAATTAGCAGATCAATTTGATGTACCCTTGGTAGATGGTAGAAGAGTCTTAGAGCGAGCGAGTGCCCATCAAATCCCGGGTTACGAAATGTACATCGATCACGTGCATCCCTCGATTGCCGGTCACCAACTCATCGCTACTGCGATTGTCCAACAACTCATAAAATCCAAATTAATCACGCAACCAGACGATTTTTTTACTCCTGATTACGCGCATATGTACCAAACACAATTACAAGAACGGCCACCTTCTTTTTTTACCAATGGTTTGCGTCGAGTCCAATGGCTTGAAAATTGGGCTCGCCGGGACCGGCAACAACAAGAATTGAAGCCGTTTGATTTACGCGGCCGTCTTGCCAAAGCCGATCGATTGTTGGGATTTAGCGAATTAGATCGCGTAACGATTGAACTCACCAAAGCACTCGACCAATATCCAACTGCCTACCCTGCTATTGTTGAATTGGCACTACAGCGACGTCGTCAGGGCGACGATTACCATGCCAACTTTGTCTTGTCTTGGTTAGCCGAGCACTCCGCACCCATTGAAAGTCCAAACACCAACCAGGCATTGGGGCTTTCCTCCAATTAATGGGCTTTATTCGTAGTCTGCCCCAAGCGGTATTACTTCACCTGCCAAGCTTCATTAAAGAAGTTTGCATCGACGGGAATACCCGGGAAGCGATAAATCGAATCGTTCGCATCTGGCGCATTTACAACGTCGACAATCGCCCAGTCCGGAAGCATTGGCACTTGGCGTGCGTTGTTCAGATATGCATATTCGCGATAAGTAAACCCGCTGTTGATCACAATATATTTTTTTGGATTCAATGGGTTCGGATAAATCAAAATCGGAACATGACTAGCACTAGAAAATGATTTGCTCCCAATCTGCACTTCGTCGTTCGTCCATTTTAGGGGCAAGTCCTCGCGGATTCGTTTCATCATTTGATTTGACGAAAAATCACCCCACAAGATTAAATGGTGATTCGCGATATCCTCTGCCGTCACGTCAACATCTTTTTTGACTCGAGCATGCCCGCGAAAGTGTTGCCGCCAATGGTCCAGCGCATGTTGTTGTTCTCGAGCGACCCAATCGCCAATCGGCCGAGTCATCGCAGCAGCAGTTGGCGTCACCATCAGAAAGCTATCCATAAACGCATCATCGATAGGACCCTGAAGTCCATGTTTTTTTACAAGACCAGCAACGGTGGGTTTTCCAACTACCCATGTTGATTCCGCCAAGTGCACACTGGCTTCCCAGGAACGATCCGATTTCGGTCCAGGAAGCTTTAGTTTTTTTCCGTTAATCTTAAGTTGAACGGGACGCGTTATGTCAAACGGACAAAACCCCGCATCCATACTGAAGCTCAAACCGGTCATTCCTGTCGCGGTAATTTCAAAACTGCTTGGTCCTAGAATCTTGGCATCAACTCGCGCCGCTTCCCAATGCTCGGTCACGGCATCAATCGTGATCCAATACTGGCGATTATATTTCAGTGAATACGTGACCTTATGAATTGTCGTGGGAATATTCTCATTCCCTGTTATAGCCAGGCTTGCCATTTTTCGCTCAATCACTTTTTGTGAATCAGCGTGGATACGATGGCCTGAATCCGGCCCAATAATGTGCGTCATGGCGATTCCTTCTTTTGCTAGCGCCGATTCCATCACATCCGCTGCTTGCTTCTGAATATCTTTTTCACCACTATAGGCAACCGTCGGGGCATGGAACAAATTGATCGCACTATCGTCTGCGTCATACCACCGCCATAATTTTTCTTCCCACCAATACGGCGTCAGTTTTTCTTTTTGGAAGAACTTTAGAAACTCTGGCGTTTCTGAGAACCCAGCACCCGGATTCGCCGCAAACCAGCGATCTGAATACAACACCGCAAACTGCCAACAAGCTGCCCCCCCCATTGAAAAACCCCGCACACTAATGCGATCGTCATCAACTTGGTATTGGCTTTTAACGTGTTCCAGTGCTTCGAGCACATCGACTTCACCCGCAAATTTAAAAGCGTTGCTATAACGACCGTAGGGATGCAACACAATTGTATTTGCTGGACTGTAATATCCTATTGTTTTCGTACGTTGGTCCATGAAATTTGTTTCGCTCAACGTCTCGCCTCGACCGTGAAACCAAACATCAAGTCGCACTTGCTGCTGTAAATCGCGTGAATAATTTTCCGGAATTACGAGCCCATAAGGCTGAGCCGATCCATCCAGACGCGATCGATAACCACGCACGACTAAGCCTGTTTCCCTGAGCCAAGGAGCATTGCCATTTAACAAATCCGCCGCACGCTGCTGCCCAACACTCAATAATTTGAACGCTTTTGTAATGTCGCCGTTGCTGAAAAATTCGCGATGATTCAAATTATCTTGCACACCGCGGTAATAAATTTCCACATCCGGAATTAACTCAGTCGCTAGAGATCGCGAACTAACACGCAGTAATTGCAGTTGTGAGGACAGTTTTTCAAGCTCTGATCGCATTCGCTTGGTGTCCTCTACAGACACTTCCACCCCCAACCGTGGAACTTGGCGTATTGCCGTGGGGTCATTATCGCCATCACCATCGGCGCACAAGGGGAGGGACGAACCAACGAATAAGGCGCAAATCAAAAGTGTTTGTTTCATAGTGTGCAGCGTTACCTTGCCAAAAAACGAGTGTGCCGATTGGGAAATGTGTACGGTCAAAAAGCCGCTAAAAACCTCTACAGCTTTCTGATTCATTCAACCATTGTAGATAATCTTTTTGTCGTGCGGGGGTAGTGGGCGGGTAGTGAAATTTAAATTCTTCGATCAAGTCTATATTAACCCCCGTCGCTCGCCACCAATTTGAATCCGTGAAATCGGCGTCTAGCAATATCGCGCCGTCAAATCGGACGCCGCTTAATTCACAATTGGTAAAGATGGCTGCTTCGAGGTGCGAGTACGTAAAATTAGCGTCTTGGAAATTTGAAGCGGTAAAATCTGCCATCAAACAGTAGGATTCCGATAAGTCTGCGCCTTGGAAAATGGATCCCGTAGCAAATACTTGCTCGAGGGATGCTTTTCGTAACCCTGCTGAAGCAAAATTCGCGCCATCCAAAGTGGAACGCAAAAAAGAAATCTCGTCGAGCTTCGCATTGGACAAATCAACATCCGACAAGTCCGACGCATTGAGAGTCGTTCCTCGTAAATCAGCACCCTTTAGCACCGCACCTCTTAAAATTACTTGATCCATTTGCGCATTTTGGATGTTAACGTCAACAAGTTGTTGGTCAGTCAAATCAACACCCGACAGGTTTGCCCCCTCCCATTGTTCATTTCCCACAGCTATCAAACGCCGGAAAGCAGCAGTCCGGACTTCAGTCGTTGCCTCATCGTGGTATACCGTCCAGAAATCATCAGCAAGCGATGGCGTACTATCTTGGTGAGCCACGATATACCAACTACTGCCGACGATCGTGATTATGAGAGCGGCAAGTACGGGTCGATTTAGTTTCGCTGCGTTTGGCATTTTACTTTGTATAACCATTTTCCGTAAACCAATTCCACGCATCTTCAACACTACTGCGCAAAGGGCTAATCGTATAATCAAGTTCCGCTTCCGCCCGAGCGCTACTGTAATAATGAAACAAACTGGACATTTTGATTGCTGCGGAATTGATATCCGATTCTCGGCGAGTGATTTTAGCCAACAAATCACCAACCCCACCGGCGATCGCTTGAATCAATGGGCCCATCAATTTTTTAGGTGGTTTCCCACCACTGACTTCTGCGAACAAACGCCAAGCATCAAAATAGGAGATTGTATGTCCGCCGAGGATATAGTTTCGGCCTACCGCACCCTTTTCCATGGCTGCGAGAATACCCTGAGTTACATCATCGATATGGCACAGCGTCATGCCGCCCGTAGGTGCTAGCGGCGTGTGGCGTGAAGCAACCTCCAACAGCATACGACCTGAAGATGGTTTCCAATCCCAAGGACCAAGCATGAAGCCTGGATTAACAATCGTTGCCTGTAACCCGTCGTCAATTAATTCGCGTAAAGCAACTTCCGATTCTGTTTTGCTGATGACATAGGAACAAGGAATTTTTCCCGTCCGCGGTGACTCTTCGTCCGCTGGTCTATCGGAAGCTCCAATTCCAAGTGCATCTACGCTGGAAACATAAACCATCCGTGCATCATGAATGAGTGCGGCGGTCGCAACGTTTCTCGTCCCTTCGACATTTATCTCCCGATGCTCGGCCAATTGCGACCAGCCGATGTGCACTTTTGCAGCAACATGAATCACTCGATCAACGCCATCACAAGCGTCCAGTAAAATATCCGCATCTCGTAAGTCACCGGTAATTGGAGTCACCTCCAAACCGACCAACGATTTATCCTCAGGGTTACGAATTAACACTCGCACATCGCAACCTTGGTCCAACAGCGCACGGATCACATTATTCCCAACAAAACCCGTCCCACCAGTCACCAACACTTTCATATAATTCTCCCTGTTCAGCCATGTCCTCCCCTCGCTGCCAGTACCGGCACAAAGTCGGCGTTCTTTTAATTAGATAGTGCCGCTTGGCTATAAGCTAGATACCGCTGCACCCGATTTAACGCGACTCGCGCTGTTGACATGGGAAATTCAACTGATTTTAGGTGATAATCCACGCCCGCAGCGAACTCAGTCATCGCGAGTTCTGTTTTTTCGAGCAAACGTAACGCATTAGCCACGTTGTTATGGCACCGAGCTAAAACCAATACTGTTCGATGACGTTGCGGATGTAACTAATGCACCGCTTCATAAATCTCAATCGCATGCTGATAATGCTCAACACACAACTCAAGATTCCCCCCCCTATAACTACTGCATAATAGCTGTTTCACGCGGCAGAAACAACTAAAATTTAATTGACAACATGATATCGTAATGATATCATGTTGATAGTATCTAATTGGAGTTTGTTTTTATAAAGGTAAAATCCATGTCACAATCAAGCACTACTAATATCATTGATGAAAAAGGGTTTAACCCCTTAACCGGATGGTTGATGCTGCCAATCGCATTTGTCTTGTTTTTTGGTGGTATCGCTTTATTCGTCACAACTTTGGTGACATTTCAACAATTTATTCCAGGAATTTCCTCGGTCGTAATGTTCATTTGTGGCCTAATCAGCTTTTTTGGGTTTATGGCCATTGCTCCCAATGATTCACGAGTATTGCTACTATTTGGTGACTATAAAGGCACCGCCCGCGAGTCCGGATTCTTTTGGGTTAATCCGTTTTTCTCAAAGAAAAAACTTTCTCTCAGAATTCGAAACTTTGAAACGGGGTCGCTCGTTCAGCCCGAAGAGAAGAATCCCAGCACGGGACAGGTTGTCCGCAAAAAATCACGCTCTTCAGGTAAGCCCTCTAAGGTAAATGATCGTGATGGTAACCCAATTGAAATCTCAGCAGTCGTCGTTTGGAAAGTCGTAAATACGGCGGAAGCTCTGTTTGAGGTCAATGACTACGAAGATTATATTTCGGTCCAAAGTGAAGCGGCATTGCGGAATCTCGCAAGTCGGCACCCCTATGATAGTGAAGACCATGAGCTGTCGCTTCGCGGTAGCGTCACTGAAGTATGTGTTCAGTTGCAACAAGACATTCAAGAACGCCTCGACCAAGCGGGCATCGAAATACTAGAAGCTCGAATTAGCCACTTAGCCTATGCTCCAGAAATTGCCTCGGCAATGCTACAGCGCCAACAGGCAGGCGCTGTCGTTGCCGCTCGAACAAAAATTGTCGACGGAGCGGTTGGCATGGTGGAATTAGCATTAGATCAGCTTAAAAACAAGGGCATCATCGAGCTTGACGACGAACGCCGGGCAGCGATGGTTTCAAATCTACTTGTCGTTCTCTGTAGTGATCGTCATACGCAACCCGTTGTGAACACTGGGTCGTTGTACCAGTAAACTGCACCAATCATCATTAAGAGTTTCATCAAGGAAAGGGATTTCCATTGGCCAAGCGAGCTCCATTTTTATTACGCGCTGATCCTCAAGTACTCAAAGCCATCAAGCACTGGGCCAAAGACGAACTGCGTAGTGTCAACGGACAAATCGAATTTATACTTCGTCGAGCATTAACAGATGCCGGCCGTATGAAAACTGAAACCAACGATTCCAAAGAGTAGCAGCCAAATCTGCCTGTCCGGAAGGGTGCACGCAAACAACGGGCTGCGCAGGCCCTACAAGGCTGACTTGCGAATGCTATTGGCAGGGGCCACCTCAGTGGGAAACTGCAAGAGCATTGACTTGGCTTCAATCGGCAACTGAGGCGCCGGTTGGTTAAACTTATACTGCAGCAATTTCAAGTCATCCGTAAAACATTCTGTCACAAATTGTTGACTCCAATCCGCATAGCTCTCCGCATACGGCTTACGGTTTTTCCGTGTACCGCGACCTTCGTTCGATTCCAAGCGAACTTCAAATCCTAGGCGATCGGACAGATGTTTCAAATGAGTGTCCAGTTGTTCATAGCGATAAACGACATCTACCATCAACTCGCCAGCACCATCCGTATATTTTTTAATACTACTCGGCAAGCGGATCGTTCCACTAATCCAACCTCGCAGCTTTCGATACTTTAGCCAACCATCTAGTGTCCAGGGATACCCCGAAGCTTTCCGCCACATACGTTCCACTATTGATATTTGCTCTGACCTACCCCCAGATCCATGGCGATAGCCTTTATATGCCCAGTAGTTGGACAGCACTTTTTCCCAAGGATTGCGTTCAACGGTAAACGTAAAGTACTTATCCCAAATCACCGACCCCAATCGCTCTTGCACAACCTTCGCTGCCGTATGCCGATGCCAACCGGTTGCATTTTGCCCTGGAAAATCTCCCGTCGGCGTAACGATGTCCATTTTACCACAATGTTTAGCCAATGCCATCGTCAAGCTTCGTCCACCGGTGCGACCTAGATGGATAAAAATAAATTGGTGTTTGTGGGAAATAATCATTGGCTCAATTTAAAAACTCGAAGAAACATGCGGCCGACAAGGATAACAAAAACCAAAATCGGAATCAACTGCAGTCGCCACGCTTCACCTTCAACCGAATACTCATATTGATCGATATCCTGCCGCCACTGCTCTGCTAAAACCTCACAGCGCCCGGCAGCAGCGTCTAGTAATTCACTGTTGGCGTCAGTCAAAAATCAAGACTGGCTGATTTTATCTAGCGATTGCACTTTGGTGCGGTGATACCATGCAACCACTGGACCCAACCGTCTGGGGAACGTATACAAATCAGAATCGAGGGGGTTGTGTAAGCAACATGTTTTTGCGTGACTGCTTTCCCCGGCAACGAACAACCACTCATCACTAGTAGTGTTCCTATCGTCGTTAGCCGTACAATTCACGGATTTTGCCTACGTACTCCATACTGCCTCATAGACTTCATTGATCCCTGCTGCTTCTTTTTCAACCGAAAACTCTCGCTGCACTTTCGCCTGGCAAATTGCTCCCATTTCCGACAGTCGATCTGCATTCCCCATGAGTTCCCTTAAATGACCTCTAAATAGCTTGTCATTTCCAACGGGAAAAATCGCGCCCGTTACGCCCTGATCGATCATCTGCCGATAAGCTCCTGTATCGGATGCAACCACTGGTGCGCCGCTCGCCATCGCTTCAATAGGAGTTAACCCGAACCCTTCATACCGCGAGGGGGCGACAACAAGACTCATCGCATTGTACACCGCCGGCACTACACTAAAGGGGACTTCGCCGTACCACACAATTCTGTCTTGCAATCCCGCTGCGTGCACTTTTTCCTGCAACTGCTCACTAAATTTTTCAAACTGCGAAGTTACTTTCCCCACAAGCACCGCACCAAATTCCGGATGATCGGGCAATAACTCTATCATTGCTTCCACGAAAATATCGCTGCCTTTTTCCGGTCGCACTCGACCAAACTGACCGATCGCTTTTTCAAATACAACCTCCATTTTTGCCAATGCTGCTGTCCGTGAACCTTTTGGAGCAAATCGCTGCACATCCACTCCGTGACCCACAACCGCAGCGACGGGTTCAACTAAATTGGCCGCGGCGGGACTGGTGGCGATCACCGCATCCATTTTTGATATCAACCAACGTGGCCACATCGAGTGCCGCCGAATAGCGGCACTCGTAAAGACAATTTTCAATGGGCATCTCAAAATCACTTTAAAAAACAGCGCCCACAACATTTCATTATTTCGTCGAGCATGCCATATATGAAACCTGTGATCGGTTGGCCGACGCCTCAGCAACTTAAAGACTTGCAAGCCGTTTAACTGTAACCAGCCAGCAAACGGTAATCGCGCCCATAACTTCACGTTCTGTTGTTCGCTCTGCAACGGAATCAAATTTCGAATGGTTGCGCTCACGCCGGTAATCCGACGATGCAGATCGGTGATGAGCACAACAGCTCGATAAGTAGATTGTTCACTCAAGACAAAAAACACCTTCCTTGAAATTGGGTGATGTCATCATCCACATTTCCAAGATCTCAGCTAGTACAATATCGGCGCCGAAACCACCGGCAGCGGACACGTCCCACATTCTAGCGACCCTTAGTAAACACCTCAACAGCGAATCCCCAGCGCCACAACAGCACTCGCCATGCAGCTTATTGCTACCACCACGAAAACTAACGAAGTATCGCCTCGGGCATCAATGAGGCCGCCGATCAACGGTTCGCAGAGTCCCGCAAAAATATAAGCAAAACAATTCATCACACCGGTGCCCGTGCCTACTTTTTCAGCCCCTAACATATCTGGACACAACGCCCAAAATGCAGCTTGGGGGCCATACGCAAAGAACCCTGTGAAAAACAGTGTCACAATTCCCAACCAGCTTCCTCGCGGCAAAAAATACATCACCACAGAACAACCAGCCGCCAAGACCATAAACAGAATAATGACGCGAGAGCGATTCGAGCGAAACACGTTATCCGAAATCCAACCACTTGCAATAGCACCTAATGCCATCCCGACGGGGAGGGCCACGCTAATCCATTTGTCTCCTGAATCTTTCCAGTCATCGCCCAAAAAATGAACCGGCACCCAAATTAGCAATCCGTACCGAGCGGCATTTTGAAATCCAATGGCAATAGCTGCTAGTAAAAAACGCCCATTGCCCAAAACATTGCAATAACGCTGCCACGAAGAGAAGTTGCTTTGCTCGGATATCTCATGGTTATCAGGCGGCTTCTCTTCTACGTGCGGTAGTAAACCAAGATCTTGAGGACGATCTCGTGCCAACAGATAATACAATACTCCGGCAAGTAGCAACGCGATCACCGGCAATCGAAAAATCCACCGCCAATCAAATCCCAACTCCAAGATCACCATCGAGCAAACAAATGCCAAGACAGAAGACAATCCAGCAGCAAACACATAAAACCCATACGCCCTACCACGAGTCTCTGAAGGCCACCAATTCGAAATGACTCGACTTCCTGGCGCCCAACCCATCGACTGGGCATATCCATTAAGCCCCCAGGGAATAATCAGGCCAACAAAACTCGTGCCAAAGCTTGTCACCCAGTTCAACATGGTCGACAGTATCGCGCCCGCACTCATCATCCGGCGGCCGCCAAATTTATCTGCTAAATTGCCATTGATCGCTTGGCCGATCGCATACGACCACAACAGTGCAGCACTAATCCACCCCAGCGTCTCTTTATCTATTCCTAGCTCCGCTTCAATTCCCTGCATGGCAAAGCCAAACGTCTGCCGGCCGGTGTAGTAGAACAAATAACACATCATCGTTAATAGCAGCATACATCGTTGCCAAAATCGCATCCGCTCGTTGTCAGCTACTAATTCTTGTTTCATCAATTCTGATACCATAGAAGAACTCGCCGTTCACACTTAAACTATTGTAGTCCATAATTCCATCCAGCGAGTTTCTCATCATGCCACAAGTCATCCACCGCCAAGTCAGCGACCTGCGAGAAATGCTTTCAGCATCTACAGTAAGCGTTATTCTGCTGGTGGTTGATGAAGCGGCCTATCAACACTCAGGTGCCCAGGAAGCATTGGAACCCCTACTATCAACTGTCACCGTCCATCACTGGAGCCAATTTACTCCAAATCCAACTCTTGCTGAACTAGAAAACGGAGTCGCTAAATACCAGGCATGCACGCCCGACGTCGTAATTGCCATCGGCGGTGGAACAGCTTTAGACCTAGGAAAACTCATCAGTTTCTATGGAAAACAAACTATCCCCTGCCGTGAGTTGATCCTCTCACCTGCAACCAACACTTTGGACCCAACCCCGCTGGTTGCCATCGCAACGACCTCCGGTACCGGCAGCGAAACCACTCAATTCGCCGTTATCTATGTCGATGGTGAAAAACACTCTGTTGCTGACCCACGAATCCGACCACCTCAAATCGTCCTCGACCCGACACTCACAGCGACTATGCCTGCGGCCTTAACAGCCAACACAGGATTAGATGCTCTTTGTCAGGGAATCGAGTCGATGTGGAGCGTACAATCCACCGTTGAATCGAGAGAGTATGCCCAACAAGCGATCTCTCTCGCGTGGAATCATCTGCCTAGTGCGGTACATCAGCCAACACCACAATCCCGCCAAGGAATGTCACAAGCGGCCTTCCATTCTGGCCAAGCCATCAACATCTCTAAGACAACAGCGCCGCATGCTATTTCTTACGGTATCACCTCCAGCTATGCGGTGCCACATGGCCGCGCGGTCGCGTTAACGATCGCAGCGTTTTTTCAAGCAATTCTCGATCGTCTAACCACGCATTGCATCGACCCCCGCGGCAGCGAACACGTACATAATGTGCTCACAAACATTGCAAACCAGTTAGGCTGTGACTCGCCCAACGCCGCGCCGGCGAAAATCCGGCAATTTATTGAATCATTAGATTGCCCTACGAAGCTATCACAAGTCGGAGTGACTGAGTCTGAGCAATTAGAGGCACTCATCAACAAAATCAATCTCGAGAGGCTGGCCAATTTCCCCGTACAGCTCGATTCCGCGACCATACATGAATATCTCATGCCATAGCATTCTTGGTTGAACCCGAGTCGCACCGTGGCGATTTGGTTCATTCGTGTAATTTTTGCCACGTGATCGTCACAGTAAATTCCGGATGCGTTAGCCCCGTCGTAATTTCATAGGAATCCAAACCAAAATCGAGCTGAAACGCGACTGGCTGCCCTACAGGGTCATCGCCATTAAAGTCATCATCCCAGACTTCGATCGTGCCGCGGGCAATACCCGGCAACAGCTTTCTTAAATCTTTGGCCCCCCACGATGCGGTTAGCCCATCATCCGCCTCACTCGACTCAAACAACTCTTTACCTTCGATGTCTTTTATTTTGAAATACAGATCCGGTTCTTTTTCACCCAAGGCCGGAATATTCTCCTGAGCGACAATCTTGACTTCTTTCATCCGCAACGCCACCCCATATCTTGGCCGGTCAAACCCCTCATAGTTTTTAGCGCGAAGGCTCTCGATCAAGTCTGAATCCGTTATCGAACCATCGTCCGTTTTTTCAAATTGATAAATCGTCGATAAATATTGGGCCACCGATTTAGACATTCCATGTTGAATGACACTGCCGAGGATGTAACCCATACGCGCCGAGTGCACGACGCGATGCGATTTTTTGATTCCCTCCACGTCACAACGATACTTAAAATTGTATGGTGTAACCGTCAAATGGTCTCGCGACTCTAGGTTGACAACTTCTTCGCTAAGTCCAATCCGTTCCGCCAAATCTTGAAAGGGACCACTAACATTCGGCAAAATGAATTGTTGTGCTTTACGCCATGGCCTAGTCATCGCCAAACCTTCATCATCATTGATGCCGTTGATTTCAGCCCAAAATCCTGGCACATTATCTGACGAAGGTGACAACGTAACGATTTGCCCAATGAGTTTTTGATTTGCCGGTGGACAATACACAGGCAATTCCACTTCCTTGTTTTCGGGATCCTCTAACACAAGGTATAAATGTGGCGTTGAGAGACAAATGACCATATCAATCGGATTTTTTAACTGAGACGCCGCCAGCAATGCTACGTTACCACCATGGCTGTGACCGATGACTGCAATCTTCTCGCCTTGGGCCGAATACTCAGCAATTTCACCCGCCAAAAACTTAGCAGCCGTTTTTCGCGCTTCGTGATTGTTCTTGCCACTCCATAAAAATTGGTGGACTGTCGAGCCCGAAACTAAGGCTCGTTTCACTTCGGATGCAAAACTGGTTTTTCCAGCTACAATCAACGGCCAATTTGAATTGCCATCAAACGTCCCGTGCACGATAAAAACTCGAACTGGTTTGTCATCAGCCTGAGCTGCTCCCAACGGAAATTCATGGTCAATCAGTGGAGCCTGAGCTGCAACAGGCAACGCGAACTGCCATGAGATTAACAATAGCACAGATAAACGTGCCAACTTGTACGGGAGGATCTTCATATCAGTATTCTAACGTTTCCTAGCCATCGAGCGACACCCGAAAAATATGTCCTGTAAATCAATAAATAACATGTCTATCGCCTGTTTTTCAAGTCTTTGTTACAATTTGCGACCGCACTTTTTGAGATTTAAATCCTATGGCGAACAATCAGCAACATCACAAACAACGACGACTTCAAGTTGGCGAAAAACTTGAAGATCGACGAATGTTGGCCTATGGTATCTGTGGTCGCGATTTTTCCGAACCAAATATCCCCAGTCACATTACTGCGTTTAATGACACGGTTCAAGTCGGTGAGGTGCTAGCGGGCATCAGTAAACGAACGCCGCGTGTTGGCCTTATCAATACACCCGCAACGTTGCCTCTCCAGTTCAGCCTATCTGCGGATATTCTGACTACCGTTCAAAGCACAACGTTGCCTCGTTGCCAATCTCGCACCTTTCCCATCTCAGGCATTCTAACGTTAGATTATCTTGACGACCGCAACTTCAAATTTGCCGGTTTTGACGCAGCTCGCAACCTGTGGTTAATTGGTGAACGTATCAACGGACGTACTCGTATCCGTCAGTGGCTAAAAGAAGCCATCAACCGTGATCGCAGCTATCACGTCCAAATCAACATCAACGTTAATCAACTGCAACTCGTCGCCAATAATGAAATTAAATTAACCCATGCTTTCCCCAACATCGACCGGAACAACCCCACTGGCCTAGGTGCGCTACGTAAAGCGCCAACTCAATTTCAAAATGTTGCCCTGACGGATTATTTTCCCGAGATCACTACCAACACGGATTCATTCAAAATCAAACCCCATGCGTCTGCGGTTGTGGATGTTCTGGCGAACGATCAGATCGCACAATCCATCGCTGCACAACTGACATTAACCGATTCCGTTTTTGCGGGCGGCACAGCAGCCATTGTTGACGACCAAATCCAGCTTACAACTGACGGCAGCTCCTTTGGCACCAAAACCATTTCTTACTCCGTCGCCGATCAATTTGGCCGCCGTGCAACCGAGCTGCTAGAAATTACAATCACCGCACCACTACCGTTATCACTCGACGTACTCAGTGGTAGCCAATACGGATTTAACGTTCTTCAGGGAAAAACGGAAACCATTACCGTCGCGGACTCGGGCATTTCACTGCATCGACTCACCGGAATTGAAACCATTGGTATAAGTGCTCCTCCAACCCATTTCGGCATCACCACGACGCTCGCTGCTAATCCTAACAACCAGCGGGTTAACCGTGGTGGTTACATTGTGTTTGATTTACAGGATCAAAACAACTATCGATTTGCGGGAGTGCTTGCGGGCCGGCAAACGATTACGATTGGAGAAGTCTCCGATGGGCGAACTTTCTACCGCCGCCGTCTAGTTATCACTAAGCCCAATCCGTTTTCGTTTGATCTGCAGCTTGTCATCGATGGCCCCAAAACCCGCTTGATCGTCAACCAAGACCAATACATTTCACATCAATTTGAATCTGATGTTACAGGCGGGCTTGTTGGGCTTAAAGGCCATCGTCGTGGATCCCATTTCCAAGGTCTTGAAATTCTTGAGTTCAGTGCGATCGATGTTGCTGATATACAAGGCATTGTTAACGTTTCCGTTCATGAGCAAGCAGTGCTCGAAACCGTCTTGCCAGAAGGAGCGACCTATCTTAGTGCCGCCGCGGAAAACGGGAATATCCTCATCGAGAACAATCAACTGGTATATACTGCTGCTAACCATCACTGGGGGCCAGACAATGTGGAGGTTTCAATTTTGCTCGCTTCCGGTGCCAGACAGTCGCAAACGCTCACTGTCAACGCCGGCATTACATTCCCGATGGAAAGCCGCCTCGTATACTCTGACTACCTCGAAAACCCTGATTTACAGTCACAAAAAGGGCTGAGGATAGAAGGCCACAGTTTTTTTCAAAATCCTACCGGCGACATTGCTCATGACAACACTATCGACGTCAGTGATTTCACTCTCGTCCACTTTACGGACGAGCTACCTGAAGACTTCGATATCAGAATACAACTCTCGAACCCAACAAAATTTAACTACGAGCCTGAGCTGATCGTCTTTGATTACGTAGACGCGCTTAACTACAAATTCGCAGGTCTAGAGTACGCAGAAAAAGGGACCTCCGGTTTTTCGCTCTGGGAATGGGTTGCCAATAAGTTCTTTGATAATGCAACCACAAAATGGTTGGTAGGCGAAGTCATCAACGGTGAAAGTCACGTCTATCGCCACAACATCAAACATATGGATCTAACCAACGGCACTCACGTAGTTGTTAAAGTCCGCGGCAATACAATGTACTTAAGCGGCGCAGGAAAGCGGGTCAACAAGTACGCGTTCGACACACCCCTTAATCGAGGTCAAGTTGGAGTATACGCACCGACCTCACAACCATTCTTTTACGACTTGCGAGTACTCGAACCCGACTCCTACAACAACAAACACCGCGGCATCAAAAGTATTCAACATAACACCGCACTCTCTCCTGCTCGCTGGACAAGGAACTCGACAGATTCCCTGTTTGAAGTCCAACCCAGCCTAACAACCCCATCTCTTAATCTCGCTACGGTACCACTGAATAGCCTCAAATCAACAATTTCCACAACAATCACCATTCCGCAAATCCCTGGGCTGGCCGCGAACGGTTTTATCGTTTTCGATTATCAAAACATTGATTCATTTAAAGTCGCTGGTATACGGGTTGGGATCGGCGATCTTTTGATTGGGCAATTTCGTGACGGTGTGCTAATCAAATTGAAAACCCGCGAATTGTCGTTAAACACTCAAACTGCTTACCGCCTAGATCTTACACTTGAATCCAACAGAGCCCAAATATCGCTCGACGATCACTATTCCATTGCTTATGACTTCAACGATTACTTACTCGTAAATCCCGTCGGCGTCGGCACGCTGCAAAGCTCCGCATTCTTTACAGCACCCGAAATCTCGCAGTAGCTCTGCTTGCTCGGTCGCAATCAAACGCCAAAAACTTGCGCCCACCTGTAAGATTACTGCAGTACAATAAATAATATACCATCTTCGTCTCAAAGGTAATTCTATTATGTCTTGTGCACGCCTGCTTGCCGTTTGCTGTCTAATTATCACACCCTCGGCAAGCTCAGCTCAATCCAATTTCCACGATCTGTTGCCTGAGTCCACCGCTGCAGTACTCCAAATCCAAGAGCCCGGAGAGATTCTGCAGCAGATTTTAACCCACCCCGTCATCAACTCCGCGTACGATACTGGGCTCTATGACGAACTCTTACAAGACGCCCAACGAGCGCAACTCGAGACACTGCGAAACAAAATCCAAGACATCACTGGTTTGCCGTGGGATAACGCCATTAAACAGGCAACCTCCGGCGGAGTCCATCTAGCCTTCGACCCACCATCAGAAGGTATATTGTTGGTTCTCCGCGGCGACGAAGTTGTTCTCGATAAAGTCTTTGATGCTGTGCTCAGCGTAATAGAACCTTTAGCGCTCTTGAGTGGTAATCCTCTTAAAAAAGGTGAATATCGGGAGGGCATCATCGGCTACCAAATTCAAGAAATCCGTTTTGCAAAGAAAGCGGGCACGCTCGTCGTCACCAACTCGCGTGACCTCGGTCGATTTGTACTCGACCAACTTATTGATCCGACAACGCATCCCACTTTTGCCTCAAACAAAAATTACCAAGAAGCCACAGTGGTTTCCAAGCCACAACAGCACACGGCTTGGTTTTGGGCAGACGCAAAGTTACTGCAGCAAAACAACGGGCTCGACCAACTAAACCAAGCCATGCGACAAAATATGCTGCTCGAGCTGCTTGCAGGCGGACTTGTCAATCAACTCGCAAAATCACCTTACATAACAGCAACCATTGATTTTGATCATCAACATTTAAAGCTGGATTTCACAACGGCCCACGATGCCGAGTGGATCCCAGAATCGCGGAAATACTTTTTCGGAGAAGACGCCCAAGGATCAGCGCCAAGCTTACTGCTTCCCGCGGATACCATTGCCAGCATTTCAATGTTTCGCGATTTCTCACCGTGGTGGCTCCTAGCGCCGGACCTCTATGATGATGATGTGAATGAGGGTATCGCCCAAGCTGACACCACACTCTCCACGTTTTTTTCCGGAAAGGATTTCGGGCTCGACATTCTCGGAGCCCTCGAGCCCGGCGCACAATTGGTTGTCACGGATAACCGATTTAAAGACGACGCGCCTCAACCTGACATTATTGTTCCAGCCTTCGCGATTGTCGGTACACTACAAGACTCAGAAACAATGCAAGCGGAATTGCGACGCATTTTCATCAACTTTGTTGGTTTTCTAAATGTCGTAAGCGCGATGGAAGGAAATCCACAGCTCGACATTGAATTGGTGGACAACAAAAAAGACCGTATCATCACCACCTCGTTTATTCCACCTCTGGCGGGACAACCCATCTCTATTCAATACAACTTTTCGCCGACAATAATATTCAAGGACGATAAGATCATCCTTTCAAGTACACGTTTACTCGCCGAAACACTGCGCGATGGCAGCCATGAAGAAGAAACTACCAAACGGAACAGTAACCGAGCCAACTGGACAACCAACAGTCATCTGACGCTATTAGCCGATCCATTGGCTACCATCCTGCAAAAAAACAGAGAGATTTTGATCACCAACAACATGCTTGAAAACAGCACCGCTCGAGAGGAAGCCGAAACGCAAATTGACTCGCTCATTGCTATGGTTCAACTCACAAACTCGCTCGATATCACGATTAAATCCACTTCCAAACAACTCGCTTTATCATTCGAGCTCAAATTTCAGCCGGACGACAAATGAACAACATTGATCCAGCATGGGCTTGGTCTCAGTTCAAGTCAACTAATAGACAACCCTGGGGCCTCACGCAAGCGGCACACCTATACCGCCGCTCAGGATTTGGCGCGGGACGTGGTGAATTACAACGCGCGGTTGCTGGTGGTGTGCAGCGATGTGTCCAACAAATATTGCATGACAACCAAGAGTCACAGTCATTTCAAGATGAAATGGCACTTATGACTCGTAGCATTGTCTCAAGCGGTAACTTGCAATCTCTTGCCACCGCTTGGCTGTATCGAATGCTCAAGACGACCGACCAATTACACGAGAAAACGACGTTGTTTTGGCACGGCCATTTTGCGACCAGTGCTGACAAAGTCCAAGATGCTTTTATGATGCAACAACAAAATGACCTGTTGCGCAAACATGCCATCGGTGATTTTAGCGAAATGGTTCAAGCAATATCACAAAACCCCGCCATGCTGCTTTATCTCGACTCCGCCAATAACCGCAAGACACACCCTAACGAAAATTTCGCTCGGGAATTAATGGAACTGTTTTGCTTGGGTGAAGGGAATTACACGGAACAAGACATCCGTGAACTAGCCCGCTGTTTTACTGGCTGGGAAGTTCGCAACCGTGCGTACCGCTTTAACAAATACCAACACGACTTTGGTAAAAAGGCATTTCTCGGGACCCAAGGAGAACTAACAGGACAGCAAGCCATTGCACATGTTATCTCCACTCCGGCGGCGCCTCTGTTCATTGCTCGGAAACTGGTCCAATACTATGTGATGGACGAGCCCGCGGCACCCGAGGAACTACTTGCTCCGCTAGCTAAGCGGTTGCGTAAAGATAAATTTCAAATCCGTGGAACCTTGGAGATGATATTTCGTAGCAACTTGTTTTACTCCGAGCATGCCGTCGCGCGAAAAATCAAATCACCCGTCGACATGGTCGTCGGAATCATGCGCGGATTGTCGATCAAAACCGACCTAACCCAGGTTGCCCAGCGGTTACAGGAAATTGGCCATGGTCTCTACTTTCCGCCAAACGTAAAAGGCTGGGACGGAGGCCGAACGTGGATTAATTCATCAACACTCCTAGGACGATCAAATTTGATGCATGCACTTATCCACTCAGAAACCACGACATTTGGCAATACGTCGCTACAAGCGCATCTGCAGCACAACCGTATCCACAGCTTGGCACATGCCGCAACCTATTTTTCAGATATGTTTTGTGCTGTACCATTAGCCGACAATTCCAAATCACAGTTGGTTGCAAGCTCGCAACAAGAGACCAACAACACCGAACAACAATTCAAATCGCTTTTACACCAGGTCGTGTCACTCCCCCAATTTCAACTCGGTTAATAAAATGCACCACTCATATATTTCCCGTCGACGCCTGCTGCAAAACACCGCGACGACATCCGCAATTTTAGCCGGTTCTACTGTTGGGGCCGGCCTGCCACAGTTCTTGTTAAATGCAAGTGAAAACCAAGACGCCGATTCTAACGACAATGTGCTCGTCGTTATCCAGCTTTCCGGAGGCAACGACGGTCTTAATACGATCGTACCTTTCAAAAATGACCGGTATTATGCAGCGCGACCGACCTTGGCCATACAGCAAGATCAAACGTTAAAGCTAAATGACGAGCTAGGGCTGCATCCAGCGATGACCGCTCTGGCAAATTTGTACGAAGCTGGCACGTTGGCGATCATTCAAGGAGTGGGTTATCCCAATCCCAACCGTTCGCATTTCGAATCCATGGATATTTGGCACACATGCCGCCGCAAAACTCAACAACGCGATCATGGTTGGATTGGGCAATCGGTCACAACGGCATTACCCACATCACAAAGTACGCCGATCCTGCACCTCGGCGCCGAAAAGCAACCATTGGCGCTTGCAGCTCCCACGCCACGGGCTATCTCAATTCGCTCTTTGGAACAGTTCAAGCTCCGTGGAAATCAACAAGCGATCGCCGCCGCAGTAGCGCAAGGGCAAGCCTCCGACCCGGCGGAAAAAAACAATGGTTTGCTGGATTTCATACAGTCTTCAACCTCAGCGGCTCTAAAAACGAGCACGGAACTCATTAAATCCACGGCCCAAGATGTCAAGCGAAATGGTATGGTTACATACGCCGACACTGCGTTGGCCCAAAAACTACAAACAACTGCACAATTGATTGACAGCCCGTTAAATACCCGAGTTTACTATGTCACACTTGACGGATTTGACACGCACGCCCAACAAGCCAATGCACATCAAGTCCTCAGTGGACAATGGTCGAATGCGCTTGGAGCATTCATTGCCGATATCAAACAGCGTGGGCACCAACAACGAGTAACCGTTATGGTCTTTAGTGAATTTGGACGACGCATCGAGGAAAACGCCAGTAAGGGCACCGACCATGGTACTGCAGCGCCGATGTTTTTAGCAGGCGCGGCTGTTAAAGCTGGAGTCCATGGCGCGCACCCGTCGTTGGACGACATCCAACAGGGAGACCTCAAGCACGCCTTCGATTTTCGCCAAGTCTATGCAACCGTACTCGACTGGATGGAATGGGATTCCGCCACTGCGTTAAATGGGGAATATCCAACCCTACCTTTGTTCCTATAGCGGCACTAAAATAGATTTGCCTATTAACGGCATTCAGCATGGACTATCATTAACAAACGACACTCAATTAGTTGCCACACCACCATCTATTTGTGTTAGTAGTGTGGGGCAATCACGGAATTTTACGATGCTCAGTTATCAGCACAAAACCGACTTGACGCTGTGCGATGGAATGTCGAGGCGGGAGTGGTTGCGCGTCGGTGGCATCGGTTTAGGCGGACTCAGCCTCAGTTCACTGCTAAACAACCGAGCGCTGGCGGGGACTCGACGGGTACCGTCTGATCAAGGCACTAGCTTTGGCAAAGCAAAATCTGTTATCGTTTTCAACTTAAATGGTGGCGTACCGCAGCATGAAACGTGGGATCCTAAACCAAATGCCCCGGAAGAAATCCGCGGCGAATTTGGCGTGACCTCCACTTCAACGCTAGGCTATCACGTCGGCGAATTAATGCCGCAAGTTGCTAAATTAACCGACCGCTTGGCAGTCTTGCGGGCAGTCGTTACCCACGACAACAACCATTCCTCGAGTGGTTACCAAATGTTAACCGGCGTTGAACATATTCCTCTCAGCCGAGAAAATGCGTTGCCGGTCGCGCCAAATCTGTCACCTAGTCTAGCGGCGATGGTTCGAGCGTTACGAAAAGACAAAGGCTTACCTTCGGCAATGGTCATCCCCGAACATATTTGGAACAACGGCAACATACCGTGGCCCGGACAAATGGCGGGAGTACTTGGTCGCCGTCATGATCCCTGGCTCATCAAATGCCACCCGCAAGAAGATCGTTTTGACGTACCGGGTATGTCCTTGCCTGAAGACATATCAGCGCAGCGAGTGCTTAACCGCAAATCGCTACTGGATCAAATCAATCAACAAGGTCATTCGCTACAAGGGACCGACGTTGTACAAGATTTCAAACGCCATACCCAAAAAGCATTCGATTTATTGGGGTCAGCGGCAACTGGTAATGCGTTTGATTTGAGTCAAGAAACTTCTGCGACTCGCGATCGTTATGGGCGCAGTCGTTTCTCCCAAAGCTGTCTGTTAGCTCGACGCTTGGTTGAATCCGGTGTTTCATTGGTACAAGTCAACTGGACCCGCGTGATTGATGAAAACAAATACGAAAACGGTGGTGGGTGGGATACTCATAAAAAACACAGCCAATCGCTGAAAGAGCATTTGATGCCCGTGATGGATCAAACACTAAGCGCTTTAATCGAAGATCTTGAGCAGCGAGGTTTGTTGGACGAAACCTTAGTGTTAATCCAAAGTGAATTTGGGCACACCCCCAAATTCAATGCTCGCGCTGGCCGCGATCATTGGGGTAGTGCTTTTTCGATCGCTATGGCAGGTGGCGGAATTCAAGGCGGAGTCGTGCATGGTAAGACCGATGCACACGCGGCTTTCCCAGTAGACGACATTGTACGCCCACGAGACATCTTAGCTACCGTCTTTCATCTATTGGGGTATGAACCTCACACAGAAATCCTGGATCCGCTTAACCGCCCCATTCGTATCAGTCACGGCAAAGTGATCAACGAAATCCTCGGCTAAGGGCATCTACCATTAATATTCGTAATCCGGATTCAAACCTGGTTGTGGGATATCGTAAGTACCATCTGCAGCTGGCTTCAGCAGTGAATCTCCGTCGAGTGTGAGGTCGGCTAGGCCCTCACCAAAATCATGATCGCAGGCAAGCATGTCTTCGATAGTCATCGTCTGTCCGGTATGAGCAGCCATGCGACCCATCGAAGTGACAAGGCTAGCCATCGTACCACGTTGCGCTTCGTTATAATCTTCATCATTGCGAATCGCATGGATCAAATGATTCCATTCCAATTGATAAGGATTCGGTTCTGGCTTGCCCCAGTCCCACACAATATTCTCTTTGGTCATTACATGCCCCTTAAAGATGCGAGCTTTGGAGGGCGCATGTCCTGATTGAGAAATCACGGCGGAGCCTTTGGTGCCGTGAGCGTAGCTGGCAAACTCTTTGTGACAACCCGGCATCGTACGCCCGTTCATCAATAGCTTAGCTCCATCCTCAAACGTGTATTCAATCGAATAGTTATCAAAGTTTTGATCAATATTGTCACCTCGGTAGTGACGACCACCGGCGGCCTTGGCTTCGATCGGCCACGCATCTTTTATCCAGCAGCATTCATCAATGTTGTGGATCAAGAAGTCAGAAACGGCCCCGCCACTGAGCCACAAAAAGCCATGAAAGTTTTTAATTTGATACATCAAATCGCTGATACCTTCTGGCTTGGGAGGGACAGCAGCATAGCCCGTTGGTCCGGCCATGCGGTATGCTCGCATCATTGTAATATCGCCGATTTCGCCATCTCGAACGCGTTGAAACAGTTCGCCGCGAGCGTCACAATGGCGACACATCAAACCAACGCCAACTTTCATTCCTTTTTCAACGGATTTTTCAGCCAACGCGAACATGCGTTTGCTACCAGGGCCGTCTACGGTGACCGGTTTTTCCATGAACACGTTAAGTCCCTTTTCGATGGCATAGGTAAAATGTAACCAACGAAAAGCAGGAGGAGTGGTCAGGACCACAATATCGCCTGGACGCAGAACATCCATAGCTTTTTTGTAGCCTTCAAACCCTAAAAACATGTTTTCTTTGTCAACTTTAACCGTCTTCGGAAACCGGCGTACCAAACTTTCGTAACTTGCTTTTTGCCGGTGTTCAAATACATCGGCCATTGCCACAAGTTGAATATCTTCATTGGGAACAGAAAGAGCGTTTGAAATTGCACCGGTGCCGCGGCCGCCACAACCGACAATGGCCAATCGAATAGTACCCTCACCAGCAGCATGGACTGCTTGCACACTGCTCAACACACCCGCCGTAGCAGCGGTTGTTTGTAAAAATTGACGGCGTGATGGTTTTGGTGCGCTCATGTTTTTCCTTTTCCCTTTTTCGTTATCGTTTATTCGTTGAATTCTTTTGGATTGTCTTTGTCATGCTGTGCTGGTTCAGATTTATTCCACTTATTTTTGAGTTCTGCAGCGGACGGCATTCTCAATGGCCTAACTATCCGAAACCCAACATGTAGTGCATCTGTATGATACCAAATACTTTGGGGTATCTGTGGATCTTGTTCTTTCCAATCTTCTGTCGAGGCTACTCGTACAGCGCTGCGCAACTGTGCCGCTTCGTCTTGCCAACTGCCACCTCGTACTGTCCGAGGAAACAAAATGGCCGGAACACTTAACGGGTTGTTCAGTTGTTTGCCAAGCTTGGCATAACCCGCTTCATCGTATTGATCCAACACCCATTCGGAAACATTGCCGTGCATGTCGTGTAGGCCCCAGGGGTTGGGGAGTTTCTGTCCAACTTTTTGGTATTGTTCGCCAGCGTTATCGTAAAACCAAGCGTATTCACCAAGTTTTTTTACATCGTCACCAAATGAATAGGCCGTGGTTGTTCCCGCGCGGCAGGCGTATTCCCATTCCGCTTCGGTTGGCAGTCGATAGTACCGCCCAGTTTTTGCGGTGAGCCACTGACAAAATGTTCTCGCGGCATGTTGAGTCATGCAGATCGCGGGATAACTGCGCGTCCCCATGCCAAATGACATATCGGTGTAGGGCGCAGTAGGTTTTGAAATCGTTAGCGGTTCTGCTAGTAGATCACGAGCATTTGCTTTCTTGCCATAGACTTTGCGAATTTGAATATCGATATCCGACATCCACACGTCATAGGCATTCCAAGTGATTTCCGTCTTGCCCATCCAAAACGGTTCTAACGTCACTTCTCGCTGCGGACCTTCATCAGCACGGCGTTGCTTTTCAGTGGCGGGACTACCCAGCAAGTATTTGCCGCTGGGAATCGGCAGCATTTCAATTTTCACGCGCGTATGTTCGATGATTTCACCATACGGCTTCATTTCATCCTCTGTCTCAGCAACTGCAGTTGGGATTTCAATAACCGTCGGAGATTTTTGGGCCGCTAGAATATCCGCACAGGCAATTATTACAAATAAAACTGCAAGTTTTTGTTTCATCGTCATAATAGTAAGCAGCATAAGTTTATTGTGTTGTTGAAAAAGTCTCTGCCATTATAAATCGGGACCAATGTAAGGCACAAGGCGACCGTGCTTCAGGAGTAAAGCACCTACCAAGCAGTCCAGCCACCATCAACTAATAGATTTTGGCCCGTGACGTAACTGCTCGCATTACTACATAGAAAAACAATCGCGCCCTTCAACTCCGACGGGCTACCCATCCGCTTCATGGGACTCTTTTCAATCAAACGGTCAACCAAACCAAGCGGTGCCTTGTCGCTTGGAAATGGTCCTGGACTTAAGCAATTGACGCGTACATTATCCGTTGCCCAATAAACGGCTAAGTGCCGCGTCATATGAACCACTCCACCCTTAAGCGCGTGATAAGCCACTGGGCTCGCCTCACTAATATCCTGATAAGCATCTGGGTAAGAACCAACAACTCCGTACATCGATCCTATATTTACAATGCTCCCCTGTTCCTTACGAGCAACCACATGGTCACGACATTCCCGCGCTAACAAAAAGTAACCCGTCGCATTCGCTAGCTGCTCATCAAAATGTTGCTGATCCGTCGTGGTTAAATCTTTGGCATTGCCACCTTGTCCGTTGTTCACCAAAATATCAACTTGACCCGCTAACTCCACAGCCCTCGCAAACCCTGTCATAATTGACTCTTCGCTTTTATGATCCAACTCCACCCCAAAATGTGCTTGCGCACCCGGTAACGCTGCGGCAGCCTCTTCCGCTCTCGCCAGCGCGCGACTCGTGATGACAACTTGCGCACCAGCTTCTGCAAGAGCACGAGACATCGCGGAGCCTAGGTAACCCGTCCCACCGGTGATCAAAGCTACCTTGCCGTGCAAATCAAACAATGAATCAATCGTTGGTTCAAACGTCATCTTGGTACCTCTGTTGAAGTCACATCAATATCAATCCACGCCCGCTGTTTGTTCGACTCAAGCATCGCTAAACTCGCCTGGAGCGTATTATTTGCCTCGGCGATCGTACATGTTACTTGACCTTGTCCCGCTAGGGCATCTAAAAACATTTTAGCTTGAGCAACGAAGCTATCGTCCCGCTCCAACTGACATTCTAATAACACTTCCCAAGGCTTACCGGTTTCCGTCATTTTCAATAACCGTTGCGTATGATATTCCAGCTTCAAAATCGTCTGCTGGCAGATTATTTGAATCGTTGTTTCGTTAGCTCGCTGATGTTGATTCAACGACCAACTCGACATAATCTCGCCATGCCGTGCTAACACATGCACCGTATCTTCGACCGTAACGCCCGGTAACACCAAATGATTGGCATCTGTGACCAGCGAAGTCATCGGCCCAATCAACCATTGCATTGTATTGACGCTATGTGTCATAGCATCTTGAATGGCACCACCACCGGAATCGTGCCGAGTGTAATATATATCCCGGTAGGCGGGCCTAAAAAATGGAAAGTCCTGCCCGCCGACGAATGTGGCTTGAACGACTTGGTCTGTATCCGCTAATCCACTAATCTCCGCTCGTAATCGCTGCACCAACGGATGACATCGAGTCACAAAAGCGACACCTACCGTAAGCGAATTCAACTCCGCCAACTCACACAATCCATCAATACCTTCAGTATTGGTGCTTAATGGTTTTTCGATCAACAAGTGAATCCCGGCGCTGGCCAACTCGCGGGCCAGCGGAATATGCAGATCCGCCGGTGTACAAATGACCGCTGCATCGGGACCCGCTGCAACAGCGGTTGCGAAATCGGAAAAACAATGTTCAATTTGATACCGCTCAGCAATCGACTCTCGCAACTCATCGTTGACTTCGCAAAATATAATTTCACAGCGACCAGTATTTTGAAAACAACGCAAATGACGTTCACCAATGGAACCGACGCCAATAATCAATATCTTCGGATGCATCTGTAACTATTCCAATGTCGACAATTCAGCAGCGTTCTTTTCTAGCATTTCTTTGAGCACCATAAATTCACCGCCATAAGCGAGCAAGCGAGCGCCTTGATCATACCGTTTTTTTCCAACTTCGATATCTGCGATCGGCAATCCCCAAGGTTTATTGTATTGTTTACATAAGGCGGCGACTTTTTCGATGGCTTGCTCGAGATCAAAATCTGCTCCACACCGTTCAATCCGTAAGCCTAAATCTCCCGGGCCAACAAAAATACCATCAACACCTGTGGTCGAAATAATTTCTTCGGCATTTTTCACAGCAGCCAATGTTTCAATCTGCAAAATCAAAAAGGTCTCATCATTGGCCGCGTGCGTGTATTGCAAGCCGCCTGAAAGATAAAAGTCGCTATCTAAACCGGCCGAATCAATGCCGCGGTCGCCTAGCGGCGGAAACTTAGTGCAATCTCGCAAATATCGGGCTCGTTCTCCATCATTGACATGCGGACACATTAAGCCAGATGCACCATCTTCGAGGTATCGGTATAGTTGTGTTTTGTCCGTCGTTGGCGATCGCAACATGCAGTCAATATCCGCTAAATGGAAAAAAGCGAGTAACGCTTGAATTTCTCGGTTCTCCCAAGTGCGATGCTCACAATCCAGCCAGATACAATCGAATCCAGCGGCGGCGGCATGCCGAACATAGGACGGTATGAAATGCCCCAAGGCACAAATTTTTACTACTTCGTTATTTCGGATCTTTTCCAGAGTTTTACTTTTCCGCACTGTTGAGAGTCCTTATTTCATAGTGTTTGGTTTCATTTTGTTATTTAACGGATGCTAACGAATACAACCCTTGCCTGAGAAACTCAAGGTGTGCCGCAATTAGCGAACTATCGTAATATATAATAATTGTCAGGCATAAGGTACTATTGGTTACTCGTTGGTTCGTAAACAAACTCAACCAATCTCTGACCTGACTCCAACTTCCGATCAATAACATTTCGTCATCCTACTGGAATCCTAGCATTTGAAAATTCACAGTCTATTGCTCGCCGTGTTAACGCTCTTGCTTTTTTCTCCAATGGTGAGCTTGCTGGCAGCGGCAGATACAGCCGAAATTTCGACAGCCAAGGGAATCCACTCGCTAGATTTTGTCGTATTGGGCTTTTACATAATTGGCACTATCTACCTCGGGTACTACATTTCTAAGCGGCAAAAAAACCGTGATGACTATTTTACCGGCGGTGGCAACATGAGCCCGTTGTTAATTGGTGTTTCATTATTTGCAACCTTGCTTAGCACAATTTCCTACTTAGGGATGCCTGGCGAAGCGGCCGGCAAGGGACCTATTACATTTATTGGCTATTTAGCACACCCACTAATTTTCCTGTTAGTCGGCTTTTTAATGCTTCCTTATTATATGAAGCACAAAGTAACAAGCGCTTATGAACTGCTTGAAATGCAGCTCGGGTATTCTTTTCGTGTACTTGGCGCATGTCTCTTCCTGACACTACGACTCATCTGGATGGCCGTACTATTACACTTCGCTGGCGAAGCGATGGTCACGATGCTCGATGTCGATCACAAATGGATCACACTCGTTGTCGCCATCATTGGGCTGGTCGCCATTATCTATACGTCGATGGGGGGACTCCAAGCTGTCGTCATCACTGACCTGATGCAAACTCTATTGCTATATGGTGGAGCGGTGACTGTACTCGCGGTCGTAACCATCAACTTTGGAGGGCTTTCATGGATACCCACAGAATGGCCGAGTGATTGGAAACCCCAGCCAGTCTTACCCGAAGGACTTTCGACACGTGTGTCTTGGATCGGTTCGTTGATCACTACACTCGTTTGGTATGTTGCCACACTCGGTAGCGATCAAACTTCCGTACAACGGTTCATGGCAACCAAAGATGCAACAACAGCCCGCAAAGCTTTGCTTTATCAATTAGGCCTCTCAATCATTGTTACTGGCACCCTGTGTTTAGTAGGCATCGCCTTGATGGCACATTACCAGAAGGAAAAAGCCGCGTTGCCGGTGCAGCAAACAGCCAACATTAACATGTATTCCGATTTAAATACTAATTTTCAAATTGACAATAAGCGATTTCCTAATGACGCTGAAATCCAAAAAGAGCTGCAATGGAATGCCGCAACATTGAAACAAACTAGACGTGATTTAATCGGTTCCGATCAATGGTTCCCGCGTTTCATATCTCAAGAACTTCCAATCGGACTAACAGGTTTAGTAATCGCAGCGATGTTTGCTGCGGCCATGTCGAGTATGGACTCCGGTGTAAATTCTATTACAGCCGTGGTCATGTCTGATTTTGTCGAGCGACTACGGAAAAACAAATTGAGCGACAAACACCATTTGAAAATCGCGCGGTTGATCGCTATCGGCGTTGGAGTTGTTGTTGTTTTTGGTAGCGGGCTTACGGAATATATCGAGGGAAACATAATCGCCGTCACTCAGAAATCCGTCAATTTATTAACGACGCCTATTTTTGGATTGTTCTTTTATGCCATCTTCGCCAAACGTGTACATCCCACTGGTGTTTGGGCTGGCACGATTGCAGGCACCTTAACAGCAATCCTTACCGCGTTTAGTGGACAAATCTGTTACTGGCTCTATCTCAATCATGGCTTTGATCCAATCGCGGTTGGCGGTGTCATCGCACAGGGAATTGATGATTCAACCGGCATTCCGTTTGAGTATTGCACCGACCCCGTCTCGTTTCAGTGGATCGGTCCATTTGCTTTGTCAATCAACTTGGCTGTCGGAATGACTGTGTGCTATCTATTGCCAAGATGGAGCAAACCCACCCCGAATACTCTAGGAACCAATTTACCGAGAGTCCCTGAGTCCACTAAAATCGATAGTTGAACATCCCAGCAAAAATTACTTCCGATGACGTCTGTTGAACAAAACAACCTCGATCGAATTGTCTACCTTACAAGTGGCGCTGCCAACATGTATTGCGGCAGCTGCTTGCACGACAACACTTTAGCGCGTGCGTTGAATGCCGCTGGAGTGGAGACACTCTTGGTGCCAACGTATACGCCAATCCGAACTGATGAGGAAGATGTCAGCATCGACCAGGTATTTTTTGGTGGCATAAACGTGTTTCTGCAACAAAAAATACCCCTGTTTCGACACATTCCCAAATTCATAGATCGCATGCTCGATGCCCCCTGGTTGATACGACGAGCCACTGCTCGTGGGATTGAGATTAGCCCTCAAGCACTTGGGGCTCTAGCAGTTTCCATGTTGAAAGGAACAGCTGGAAACCAGCGTAAAGAAGTCCGGCGGCTAACAAAATGGTTAGTCAATGATATCAAACCGAGTGTTGTCATCCTGAGCAACCTTTTAATCGGCGGGTGCATCAGATCGATCCGGCAACACGACATACCCGTGATTGTCACACTGCAAGGCGACGACATCTTCTTGCAAGATTTGAGGGAACCCTATAAGAGCCAAACGCTGAGACTCATGCGCAACTTGGCCAAGGAAGTCGATGGGTTCATTGTACAAAGCAAGTTCTACCAAGAAGCAATGAGTGACTTATTTGGAATACCCAAATCCAAAATACAAGTCGTGCCGCTCGGCCTAAACCTCGAAGGATTACTTGAGCCTCAACCACGCAGCACAACTAGTCCCCGCACCATCGGTTATTTGGCGCGGATGTCAAAGGAAAAAGGCTTGCATATTCTTGTCGATGCATTCATTCAGTTAAAGCAACTTCCAGACACCGAGGATATTCAGTTGCTGTTAGCCGGTTGGCGAGGAACAACAAATCAAGAATATGCTGCTGCCGAACTCGGCAAATTAGATGCCGCTGGATTAGGAAACGACTACAACGATTTGGGTACGGTGGATCACACTCAGAAACAACAATTGCTTAACAACATCGATCTACTTTGTGTACCAACGGTTTATCAAGAACCCAAAGGTTTGTTTGCACTCGAAGCGATGGCCGCGGGTGTACCCGTTGTTGTGCCGGAACATGGTGCATTCCCCGAAATGTTGGCCGACCTTGAAGGTGGCATCTTGTTTGAGCCTGGTAATATCACCGCGTTAGCACAATTGTTGCATGGGCTACTTGAAAACCAAATAAGTTTGGCTGAGTATGGCAATCTGGGACGCAGAAACGTTTCCGCCCGCCGTGATGCAAACACCATGGCTAGCAATACAATCGCTGCTATTTACAAACTGCTACATTAATCCGCATGTCGCTGAGGCTGTGCAAACTATCTGTGGGGCACAATCATGCAAGTCATGCGACGCCCATGTTGTACCGGCGTCTGTTCGATCTTGCCGTGTTCAGACAAGTCCTTGACAACGTCGTCCATCACTTTACGACCTTCGTCAATGTGAGCCATCTCGCGGCCGCGAAACTGCACGGTGATCTGGACTTTGTCTTTGTTATCAAGAAACTTCTTAGCTTGATTTACTTTGAAATCAATATCATGTTTTCCCGTCTTTGGCCGCAGGCGTACTTCTTTTGTTTTCGAGCTATGTGCGGTATTCTTATTCGCTTTTTTCTTTTTCTCGTATTTGTATTTACCGTAGTCCATAATCCGACAAACCGGTGGATTTTCATTCGGAGCGACTTCGACTAAATCTAGGCCAGCTTCAATGGCAATTTCTTTAGCTCGGTCAGTCTCAATAACTCCTAGTTGCTCCCCATCATGGTCGATGACGCGGATGGGTGAAATTCGAATATAGTCATTAACACGAGGTGCGTTGCGATCGATGACGGGTGTCCTTTTTATAAAACATGGAATAGCTTCGTGGAACAAACGATTCCACCTATTACTTTATTCTATCGATAATTTGTTTAAATGGGGAAGCGGCAAAACAAAAAACATCCATTCTCACTAACGTTTTTTGGAGCCTTTTTACGCCATTGGTACTAATTTAGTACTCGTTTTGCGAACCTTTGGCCACGAAACCTGCACTGCCACTAAACGACTGGCGAACAACCCGATCCTTTATCTCGGTCTGCAGTTTGGCAATCGCCTCGACAATTGGCACCGCTCCCAAATCGCCTTCAATACGATCACGAATAGCCACTTGCCCCGATTCCATTTCTCGTCCACCAAGAATGAGCATGTAGGGTATTAATTCAAGCTGCGCATCTCGAATTTTCGCGCCAATCTTCTCTGCTCGATAATCCGTGCCCACACGTAACCCAACCGCTTTCAATTGTTGCTCGACCTGTCGCCCGTACTCTTCAAATTTTTCACTAACTATCAAAACTCGCACTTGTTCTGGTGCTAACCATAACGGGAAGGCGCCAGCAAAATGCTCAATCAACATTCCAATGAACCGTTCCATCGACCCCAACGGTGCGCGATGAATCATCACTGGAATATGGGACATGTTATCTGTGCCAACATACTCCAAAGCGAAGCGTTCATCACTTGGTAAATTGTAGTCCAGTTGAACCGTACCAAGTTGCCATTCCCGTCCTAAGCAATCCGTCAGTACAAAATCTGCTTTCGGGCCATAGAAAGCTGCTTCGCCTTCTTCACACTCAGCTTCAATTCCTAATGTTTGACAAACTTCAATCAGTGATTTTTCAGCATGGTCCCACAACTTAGGTGAACCAACATATTTGTCACTTTGTGGATCACGAAATCCTAAACGCACACGGTAGTTATCCAGCCCTAGGCTCTTAAGTACAAACTGCGTCATCTCGATGCAGCCCATAAACTCCGCAGGAACTTGATCGGCTGTACAAAAAATATGCGCGTCGTCCTGCGTGAAGCCACGAACTCGCGTCATCCCGTTTAATTCACCTGATTGTTCATTTCTGTAAACCGTTCCGAATTCCGCCAACCGTAAAGGTAACTCACGATAACTACGCGGGTTAGCTTTATAAATCATAATGTGATGCGGGCAATTCATTGGCTTAAGTAAGTACTCGTTGCCATCTTCCATTTTTATTGGCGCGAACATGCTGTCTTTGTAGTACGGATAATGTCCCGACTTTTCATACAAATCTATTTTGCCAATGTTCGGTGTATAAACTGGTTGGTAACCCCGGTTCTGCAGTTCATCGCGAATGAAGTTTTCCAGAGTGCTGCGAATAATCGCTCCTTTGGGTTGCCACAAAATCAAGCCGGCACCAACGAGGGGGCTGATCGTAAACAGATTGAGTTGTTTACCCAATGTGCGGTGGTCACGGCGTTTGGCCTCTTCGATAAGAACCAAATGTTCTGCTAGATCTTCCTTGTTGAAAAATGCCGTCGCATATACCCGTTGCAGCTGTTTGTTACTTGAGTCGCCTTTCCAGTAGGCGCCGGCAACGCTTAACAATTTGTAGGCACCCACAGCGCCTGCGGAGGGGATGTGAGGGCCGCGACAAAGGTCAATAAATTCACCTTGCCGATAAAACGACAATTGATCGTGGTCCGCTAGGCCCTCACTGATATGCTCGACTTTATATTCTTGAGCAAGATCTTCCACGATATCAATCGCTTCTGTGCGTGTCGTCTCAATCCGTTCAAAAACCTCATTCGCTTTAATAATCGTTTTCATCTCAGCTTCGATCGCTGCGAAATCTTCTTCGCTTAATGCATGCTCAAGATCAAAATCGTAGTAAAAACCATTTTCGATCGTCGGACCAAACGCAAGTTGCACACCTGGAAATAACTTCATAATGGCTCGAGCCATTATATGTGCAGCCGAATGGCGCATCACACCCAATGCTTCTGGGTCTTTTTTTGTCAGAATTCGTAGTGCGACACTTTGACCATCGTCGATAACGAAGTCTAAGCCAACAATCGTATCGTCGACTGCAGCTGCCAAGGCTGCTTTTGCTAGGCCAGGACCAATTTCTGCGGCTATTTGGCCAGGGGTAATTGATTCAGAATATTCTCGAGTGGAACCGTCAGGTAAGGATACCGTAAGCATGGCGCAAGCCTTCTTTTAAATGTTTGTTGAACAAACGCGTTCATCGCTACAAAAAATGAACTTACCGTTTAAGCGTTGTTGCTCAGCGTTACTGGTGGAGTATAGTATTAGGTAGTAATTTGGGTAAGGTCGCTTTGCTCTTTACCACAGAAAACTACTGTATGAACGTCTTGAACATCAAAAACATCGTCCATGTTTCTCAATACATTTGAAGGTATTTACAATGAAACCATTTATAAACAAGCTTATTGCAATCGCAACGCTAACTACCATCGTCTCCATCACTGGATGTAACAACCAAGCGGTGGAAACAAACGTCCCAACGGAAACTAAACCTGCTGCGTCAGTAGACCCAGCGGCATCGATCAAGAACATCAAATCGAACGTGCAAGGCACACTCGACCAAATCAAATCACGTGATCAGGGGCTACAAGACCTTGCTAATGGCGTGGATGAGAAATAGAGCAGTGTAATAGATGTCCTATACACAATTTCGATGTTTTCATCACTATTCTGAGTTGTTTTACCCCTTTTCGAATTTTTAGCACGCGTCTACAATAGTAAGCTTCCCCCTTGGATTATTTTAAGTAAACCGTAACTAGATAGAAAAACAATGCCTAAACAAAAGACCCATAAGGGAACCAAAAAGCGTTTTCGACTATCTGCTAAAGGCAAAGCGAAGCACCGTAGTGCTGGTACAAGCCATTTAGCTGGAGCCGTTTCCAAAAAACGTAGACGTAATCTGCGTGGAACGACGGTTCAAGCCGAAGTTGACGAAAAGAAGATCGCTCGAGCCCTCAACGGCTACAGTAACTGATTTTCGCAACTCCTGCAGCTTCAGCGCAGCGGGACAATAACTCGCTTGTGTTTCCCGAATATCTCAATCGATATTCAAACAAGACAATTTGACAACTAAAAGTAACATACTCCGTTGCGTGGGCAGTAGAACGTTTTCCTAAAGTGCATAAAAACACTTTATATATGGAAAAGGCCTGACGTAACCCACTGCGAAAGCAAGGAATTAGAAAATGAGAACTCGTAAAGGTGCCGCGCGTACCAAAGCTAAAAGACGTCTATTTAAACGTGCCAAAGGGAATGCTGGGGGTCGTAGCCACCTAATTCGGACCGTAAAAGAAACACTCATCCGCTCCGGTGCGTACTCCTTTCGTGACCGTAAAGTCCGAGCCCGAGATTTCCGCCGCTTATGGATCACTCGTATCAATGCCGCTTGTCGCGCTCATGACCTACGTTACAGTCAATTCATTAACGGCTTGAATAAAGCTGACATTGAATTGGATCGTAAATCACTTAGCGAAATGGCAATTCATGACCCAGCAGCATTTGAAGCCGTTGTCGAACTTGCCAAAGCTGCTCTTGCCGCATAACACTTAGATTTCGCACAATAAGTACCGCACTCGAACAGGAGAGGCAAGTCGCAAGACTTTTCTCTCCTGTTCTTATATCATTTATCTATATAAATACGTTTCCTTTCAACAACCACCATTATGGCACTGCAAGATTTCCTTGATCAGCTCGACGAACTGGGCACCGCAGCGGAAACCGCTTTTGGCGACGCTGCCGACACTGTAGCATTAGAAGCGGCTCGCGTTACCTTTTTAGGTGCGAAAAAAGGCCAACTCAAATCCATTCAACAACAAATGGGCTCCATTGAGCGTGCAGATAAACCTACGGCGGGCAAGGCATTTAACGCGACCAAGGGTCGTATCGAAACTGCCTTTGAAGCCGCTCAACAGCGCAGCAACAACACAGACAGCGACAGTACCGCGAGCATCCAATTTGATGCATCGTTGCCCGGCACCACATTTCGCTGTGGCAATGTCCATCCAATTACACAAACCATCGAAGAATTAAAAGACATCATGGGTCGACTTGGGTTCTCCATTGTCGATGGCCCCGAAATTGAAGATGACTGGCACAATTTTGTTGCGCTAAATATCCCCGACGACCATCCCGCTCGAGATCCGTTGGAAAACTTCTATCTAGCAACGGCGGATGCCATCAGTGGCGATAAAAACCCTGTCGGATTGTTGCTGCGTAGTCAGACGAGCACCGTTCAAATTCGCGTCATGGAAAAAACGGCGCCGCCAATACGTATTATTTCGCTCGGCCGAGTCTATCGCCCAGATACCGCTGATGCAACACATTATCCAATGTTCCATCAAATCGAAGGTTTGATGATTGACACCGACGTTTCGATGGCAGACTTAAAAAGCGTTCTGCGATTGTTTGCAACAAGCTACCTCGGCGATGATGTTACTATTCGCTTTAGACCTTCCTTTTTTCCTTTCACTGAACCTAGTGTGGAAGCTGATTATTACTGGAATGGTCAGTGGGTTGAGTTTGGCGGAGCAGGGATGGTAGACCCCAATGTACTCAAAGCCGTGGGCTATGACCCCGAAGAAGTTACTGGGTTTGCCTTTGGGCTAGGAGTCGAACGCCTCTGTATGCGGCGGCATGGTGTTACCGACATTCGCGAATTTTACAAAAATGATGTACGCTTCCTCGCACAATTCTAATTTCATTTTCAATACACTTTTATTGCCTTTTATTACAAAGTGATCCTGAATCATGCTCGTTTCCTGGGACTGGCTTAAACAATATGTTGCTCTCGATATGGATCGGGAAGAGTTGGAAAACCGACTCGCTATGTCCGGCCTTAACCACGAAGGTTCGGAACCCGTAGGCAGTGACATTGCCATTGATCTAGAAGTAACAAGCAATCGACCCGACTGTTTGGGACACATCGGCGTAGCTCGTGAAATCGCCGTCCTTTACAACCAAACGCTGAAACTGCCAAACCCGCAGCCGGCTGCCAGCGGCCCTGATGTAAATACCGATTTTAGTGTTTCCATTACAGCCCCCGAGTTGTGTCCTCGTTACACTGCAAGAATCATCCGCGGCGTCACCATTAAAGACAGTCCAACGTGGATACAGGATCAGTTGCGAACCGTTTTCTTGCCAAGCAATCGAGATTGGAAACCAATCAACAACGTCGCTGACATTACCAACTATGTTTTAATGGAAGCCGGTCAACCACTACATGCCTTTGATCTGGGCAAACTCGCCGGCGCACAAATCATCGTACGAGCGGCAGAGCAGGGTGAAAAATTTACAGCGATCGATCATCGAGAATATGAATTACAGTCCGAGATGTGCGTTATCGCGGATGGGGACAAATCCCTCGCCATTGCCGGAGTGATGGGAGGGGCTGAAACCGAAGTCGGTGAACAAACTGTTGACGTACTTATCGAATCCGCTGATTTTACAGCGCTGTCAATTCGGGCGACATCACGCGCGTTAAATTTACATAGCCCGTCTTCGTATCGCTTTGAACGTGCCTTGGATCCTGCCGGAGTTGATTGGGCCAGCCAGCGCTGCTGCGAATTAATCCTCGAACACTGTGGTGGCACACTAGACGCTGGCGTGATTGAAGCGGGCAAATCAACCTGGCACACAGAACCCGTTGTATTGCGGTTATCTCAGATTGAGAGAATCCTCGGCATCAAAATTGACACTGCCGAAATTCGCGCTATCCTAATCGCACTGGGGAACTCCGAATCCGCTAGTACAGCGGAATCCATCACCGTTATCCCACCAAGTTGGCGGCGGGACCTCACGCGTGAATGCGATCTGCTTGAGGAAATCGCCCGCATCCACGGCTACGAAAGAATACCCGAAGATGTGGGAGTGCCGATGGCCGCATCGTTTCGCAGCGATGAGGATCGAGTGGCTGAAGTTATTCGCACAACGCTAACAGCAACCGGCTTTGATGAGTCACTTACTGGGTCTGTTGTACCACTCGCTTGGACGAATCAATTCACCCCGTGGGCAACGACGACTCCACTACGTACCATTTCACCAATGCTACAAGGAGCGGATGCCTTACGTACAAGTTTGACGCCGAGCTTATTAGAAGTGCGACGAATCAATCAATCGTTGGCAAATCCAGCCATCGAGTTATTCGAAACTGCAAAAGTCTATCTACCTCAAGCTGAAGGTTTGCCCGAAGAACAGAAGACGGTCGGGCTTACCAGCAGTGGAGATTTTTATCATCTCAAAGGTGTCATTGAAGCCTTACTGGCTAAACTTAAAATCACCACGCCTTTATCCGTAGCAGATGCTGGAGAACAATTTGATGGGTTGCTGGACAACCAACAACGCTGCACTTTGTTACTCGGTGACAAACCCCTGGGATTCTTAGGCCAAATATCCAAACCGGGACTCAAAGCATTTTCACTGAAGACCGCTGCGATGGTCGCTGAATTAAAAATGGATCTGTTGGTCGATTTAGCTGCTTTGATTCCGCAACATGAAGATCTTAGCGCGTTCCCTGCAATATCGCGGGACCTGAATGTTGTGCTACCAGAGTCTATCCGCTGGGACCAACTACAAGCGACTGTCAAACAAGCCGCTGGGGAAGCCTTGGAAGTCGTCGGCTATCAAGAAACATATCGCGCTCCTGACCAAGACGGAGCAAATACGAAGCGGGTTTTGTTCAACATAAAATTCCGCCGCGCGGACGCCACCATGACTGGGGAAGAAGCAGACGCTATACGCGACACAATTGTCCAAGCGATCGCTGCCAACCACAACGGCAAACTACTAGGCGTGTAATGCCCGCACGCAATGTTTGTGTGAATTCGAATAAATTTGTGGTCTTACTCGCGGGCATTCAATTCAAAGATGACTTCCACTTCCGTGGTAATATTTCCAGGTAACGAGCCCATGCCGACGGCACTGCGCGCACCAACGCCGTTGTCGGGACCAAAAACCTCAGCCATTAAATCGCTGAACCCATTGATGACTTGGGGGTGTGTGGAAAAATCTGCCGTACAGTTCACCATGCCGAGAGTTTTAACGACACAACGCACTCGGTCGAGGCTACCAAGATTTGCTCGCAGCGTTGCTAAAATCGCAAGGCCAACTTGCCGAGCTGAATCATAGCCGTATTGTTCATCCACTTCAGAGCCAACTTTTCCTGTCATCATCGTGTCGTCCGCTTTAAGAGGACCGTGACCAGACACGTAGCACATATTGCCGGTGATTAAGACAGGTTTGTATACACCGCCAGGCTTTGGAGCGGTTGGTAATTCTAGGCCGAGTTCTTCTACACGGGCTTCTGCGCTCATCTTCTGGTCTCTCTATATATTAGTTTGCTTTTGATTGTTGTAATACTGGAACTCTATTATCGGTACTCCGGCGCACGATGAAAGACCGGGTGGCTGTTTTATTTATAGACGTCTGCCGGATCAACGACTCGCTCAGCAATCACTCGGAGGCCAGCCGTCGTCACTTCTCGAAAAAAACAACTCCGATAGCCTTCGTGACAAGCGACCCCTTGTTGTTCGACGCTTAATAAAATCGTATCGCGGTCACAGTCAACGTAGATCTTCTCTACTTTTTGCACATGGCCACTTTCTTCGCCTTTGCGCCACAGTTTTTCACGGCTACGGCTGTAATAAACAGCGGTACCCGTATCGCAGGTCTCGCGGTATGCCTCTTCGTTCATATACGCCATCATCAATATTTGATGCGTTTTTGAGTCCTGTGCAATTACGGGTAGCAAACCACCGTTTTTATTGAAATCGGGGCCCTTTGCAGAGCTTTCACATTCAGATTCCACGTGTTTTCCCTTAAATATTGTGTTTTCACTATTCTGCGGCTAACACAAGTAAGTATGTGGTTTTCTATCGAGGCTGTCTACCAGAAAACCGAAGCCTCCTTTTTAGATATTTTAAAAGTTTTTTGGCAAATTATCCGTTTTATAGGGAACGCGCGGAGCAGCAAGAGCATCCAACAAACACAAATAGCAATAGAAGAATCGCGAGCTGGGCAAATTTCGCATTCAAAACTATAAAGGACTTTACCTATGGCGACCGCCGACATCAACTTCCACTTACTAGAAGCCATCGCACCTGCTGCATTGCGTTCTGCAATGGTAGCGAAGCGAGTTAAAGCAAATACCGCGGCTAAACCAAAGCGTTTTTCGAAAGACGTAGACCAAGCAGATCAAACGGTTAACCGCATCGCACTTGTGCGACAACAACAAGAAATGTCACTCCGTAGTGTCGCTCGCCATACCGGAATCGATGTGCGCACATTACGTAAGCAAGAAAAACCAACGGCAAATCTAACTCTAATCGAACTAACCAATTGGGCCGATGCGTTGGGTGTACCAGTCAAAGATCTGATTGACGCCCCTGGGCAAGGACTTGCCAGTCCCATTAAGCAACGAGCCGAGTTAATTCGCGTTATGAAAAGCGCGGTATCAATCCAAGAAAACGCTGATTGCGAGAGCATGCAAGCTTTTGCCGATACGCTCGTTAACCAGCTCATCGAATTAATGCCGGAGCTCGATGGTGTTTCCGCGTGGCCAACCTATGGTCAACGGCGCGGTTCCGAAGAAGTAGGGCGCACTGCTGAACAATATGTGCCTGTGCATGTTGCCGGCGCCGCCAGCTAAATAGGTGCGCCGCAGCGCAAGGGCTTTCCCATAGGACTAATTTCCTAATGGGCATAAATTGTTGGTTGGGTTTTTTCAAAACTGTAACAACTAATAGCCTTGCGAGGTTACCACTACAGCAAAACGTCAAACCAGACACGATCACCTACTGCGGTTTTGCAAACTTGCGCTCTTCGATACAATGACGGGGATATAAAACCCGTTTCTCTTTAGTGCCCGCATGTCAACACCCCGTCGCATACTCGTAACCTCCGCTTTGCCTTACGCAAATGGCCCCATTCACATTGGCCATCTCGTAGAATATATCCAAACGGATATCTGGGTGCGATTTCAAAAACTGCGCGGCAACGAGTGCATCTATATATGTGCCGATGACACACACGGTACGGCGATCATGATGAGCGCCCAACGCACTCAATGTACTGAAGAACAGTGGATCAAACAAATTCAACAAGAACACATGCGGGATTTCGCTGGCTTCCAAATCGAATTTGATAATTACGGCAGCACGAATTGTCCCGAAAACTATGCGCTATGCAAAGAGTTCTGGCAAGCTTTTAAGGATGCTGGGCTCATAGAACAACGTGAAGTCACCCAATTATTTGACGACCAACAGGGCATTTTCTTGGCCGATCGATTTGTCCAGGGTTCGTGCCCCCATTGCGATGCAGAAGATCAATATGGCGATAGCTGTGATCAGTGCGGAGCGACCTATAGTGCCCGCGAACTCAAGAATCCCACCAGCACGTTAACTGGCTCAGTTCCCATTGAAAAATCAGCTGACCATCTGTTTATCATGATTGAACAGTTGCACGAGTTTCTGTCAGACTGGTCACAATCGGGTGAACATTTACAAACGGAAATTGCAAACTATCTACAAGGACATTTTTTGCACGAGCCGTTGCGCGATTGGGATATTTCACGACCCGCTCCTTACTTTGGTTTTGAAATACCCGATCATCTAGGTCACTTTTGGTTTGTTTGGTGGGATGCACCCATTGGATATATCGCTTCCACCCAACAATACTGCGCTCGCACCGGCGGAGATTTGAACTCATGGTGGAAAAACATCGACACGGAAATCCACCATTTCATCGGTAAGGACATCACGTATTTCCACACACTTTTTTGGCCTGCTATGCTTAAGGTCGCCGACTACACATTGCCAACAAAAGTACATATCCATGGGTTCCTTACCGTGGGTGGTAAAAAGATGTCGAAACGCGACGGCACATTCATCAAAGCCGAAACTTATCTCAAACATGTCGACCCCACATATCTCCGGTATTTTTATGCTTCCAAGTTGAATGGAAAAGTTGATGACTTGGACCTCAACATCGAAGAATTCGTTGCCAAAGTTAATTCCGATCTGGTTGGCAAAGTAGTCAACCTTGCTAGTCGGACTGCTAAATTCGTTCAAGAGCTTGGTTTGGCCACAAAGTACCCAGATGATGGAGGGCTATTTGCCCAAGGGGCCGCAGCCGGAGAGGCGATTGCTGAGGCGTATGAATCGTGCAATTACAATCTAGCCATGCGACTTATTATGGAATTGGCCGACGAAGCAAATCCATATGTGGAAACACACGAACCCTGGAAGTTGCGGAAAGATCCCGCCAGACAGGATGAACTGCAAAACATCTGTACCGTCGCCATTAATCTATTTCGACAGATCATTATCTACCTTAGCCCCGTCCTACCGGAACTAGTTGAAAAAACAGAATCCCTACTCGGCGAACAACTCAATAGCTGGGAACAAGCCAAAATACCGCTAACGGGAAGTCCCGTTGCTAAATTTAACCACATGCTAAAACGACTCGAAAAGAAAGATCTCCAAACTATGATCGACGAAACACGTGAAGAAAACGATGCTCAAGCCGCTGACGCTGCTAAATCTATGGCTAATCCGCCTGCCGAGTCTACGGAGAATCAGCCAGCCCCTCCCGAAACGGATGATGCTGCCACGGAACCTACCGTGGACCACCCATACTCCGATAGCGATCAACCGCTTAAAGATGAACCGTTGGCCGACGAAATTAGCTTTGATGACTTTATGAAAGTCGATCTGCGCGTTGCTCGAGTGGTTAAAGCCGAACATGTCGAAGAGGCCAATAAATTGTTGAAGTTGACCCTCAGTTTAGGTGGCGATGAAACTCGCCAAGTATTCGCAGGTATTAAACAAGCTTACGATCCAGCAGATCTAGAAGGTCGTCTCGTCATCATGGTCGCCAACTTAGCCGCTCGAAAAATGCGGTTTGGCCTCAGTGAAGGCATGATTGCTGCCGCGGGTCCTGGTGGTGAAGAAGTATTCATGCTGGCCATCGACGAAGGCGCCCTCCCTGGGCAACGTGTGCACTAAAAACTGGCTGGCTCTCTGTCATTACATCGATTGCTCGATGCGGTCAGCAATGATTTGTAGCATGTCGTTATGGATTCCTAACGGTGCCGTGACCACACAACACGTTTGTGGATGGTTGGCGGCGGCTGCCGAAGCGAGTGCCGGGATGTGCTCGTGCCAATGGCGGCCGGGGGCTAAAAAGTAGGGATGCACAATAATATATTTCGCCCCGTGACTAACGCAGTTGTCATAAGCAGCGGCCAAATCTGGCTGAGCTAGTTCCATATGAGCCGGCTCAACGATTTCATAATCCTCGGATTCTTTAAAATTCTGCGCAACTGTAATAACATATTGATTGCTTTCTTCTCGGCGTGAACCATGATCGATAATGATAATTCCAATATCAGTCGTAACAAGATCAACTGGCCAATCGCCTTGAATGTCAATTCGTTGAGGAAGAGGGTCGGTCATGATTATTGAATGTTGCCAAAAGCGTAGCTAGTTTGTCTATGATGTGACTATTATAGTGGTTCAATAAACGTTTCCGCAAAGCCCCCCACCCATGACTGCGCCTATTTCAATGTCACAGAATCCCGCCATCACTATTGATGATCTAAGCATGCAGTACGGCGACGCTACAGTATTAGACTCTGTTTCCTGTGACATCCCCGCGGGTCAATGGGTCTCCATCGTCGGACCATCTGGCTGTGGCAAATCTACATTGTTGCGCTGCGTTGCTGGACTAACCAACCCAACCACGGGAATGGTTCAGCTTGGCGGTCAACAACCAGCTTTTGTGTTTCAAGATCCTACGCTGCTTCCTTGGCGCAGCGCTGCTGACAATATTCAATTACCGCTTGAACTCGAAGAACAATCTATGGAAAACCGGTCTGATCGGATACTACAGGTTGCGCAGTTAGTCGGACTTGACGCTACCGATATCAACAAATACCCGCGGGAACTATCGGGCGGAATGCGGATGCGTGTCTCCATTGCTCGAGCCTTGGTGATGAAGCCTAACGCGTTGCTGCTCGATGAGCCATTTGCTGCACTCGATGAAATACTGCGACAACAACTGAATCAAGAACTACTTCACATCTGGCAAACGCAACAAATGACGGTCTTGTTTGTAACCCATAATGTCACCGAGGCTGTTTATCTAAGTCAACGAGTGTTAGTACTCAACGCCAACGGGACCGTGGGCGGTGATGTTGCCATTGATTTGCCCGCTGATCGAGTCCCAGCCATCCGCAATACACCTCCGTTTCTTGAAAAAACGGCCGCAGTGACTCGTATCCTACAGGAGGGTTTATGAAAACAAAACTCTCAATTTCGGTAGTCCTCTACCCAATTATATTTCTGTTGCTACTCTTAGCGGTGTGGCAAACTGCAGACTGGATATGGAAGATTCCTCGGATTCTGCTGCCCAGTCCTTGGGAAATCATAACGGTCTGCAGCAAGCGTATCGATGACCTATGGAGTGCTACGCTGATAACAGCCCAAGCAGCCATTTCGGGGTTTGCCTTGGCTATGGTGATTGGAACGACACTCGGCTTATTATTCTCCGTGTCAAAAGTTGCTCGCCGAGGCGTATACCCATACATGATCTTTTTGCAGACAGTTCCTATCGTCGCCATCGCCCCATTGATCATTATTTGGTTTGGGGGCGGTATGACCAGTATTGTGATTATCGTTACCGTGATTAGCCTTTTTCCCATCGTAACAAACGTAACTACGGGCCTCCGTACTGTGGATGCGGGCCTGTTAGATTTGATGACATTGTATCAAGCAACGCCATATCAAGTTCTTTTCAAAGTACGATTACCCAATGCCATCCCCTATTTAGTCACTGGAGCAAAAATATCCAGCGGGTTGACGATTGTTGGTGCCGTCATTGGTGAATACCTGGCTGGACATGGCATCGATGAACAGGGACTAGGGTATTACATCTTTATGGGCAGCCAAAACTTTAAAACCGAGGTCTTGTTTGCGTCAATTTTTCTATCTTCGCTGCTCGGCGTGACTATGGTCACCGCTGTTGCTGTCATCAGTCGCACTCTGCTCGCTCGCTGGACTTTTCAGCTCGAACGATAATCGGGCTGTATTTAATTCCCGTTGCAGTGATATACTTCGCGGCATTAAAGACACTCATTTGTTTGCTAAGCGGAAAATACAATGCGGCGTACTCCCCTATATTCCTGTCGGTATCTAATCCTCTTCTTGCTAATCTGCAGTTGTACAACAACAGTTCAAGCTCAATTTTTCCCCGGATTGGGATCACCCACTAGCAACGAAAGCGCCAATGGCGATACGGGTGGTGAGGATACGCGAACAACGATTGAAGCAGAGATTAAAGAGGTCCAGAAGAAAACAAATGCCTTCGAAAGCGAGTTGGAAAAATACCAGAGCCTCGAACAAACGTTTCGTGAAAAAATGCCTGAGTACCTGCTGACAACTCGGTTTTTGCTGGCCGACTATCAGTGGATCAGTTGCTTTATATTAGTGTTCTTAGGTTTATTTGTCGACGTAGCGGTTCGATTTCTGTTGAGCGCCTTCGTACGGTTCGCTCGAAAAGATAGCCGATTTGGCGATACAGAGTCCGATAAACTCGCCGAGCGAAAAGTTTGGAAGCCAATTGGTTTGCTAGCACAAGCAGCGACGTGGTACTACGGTTCCTGGATCATTGGCTTCCCGTTAGGACTCATGAAAGTGCTCGCCGTCGGCTTAAAACTATTTACCGTCTTTGCCGCTGTCTGGACAACCTTTCGCATCATTGATTGGCTCGCTGGGTTTATCGCTCGCAAAGCACTTGGTACAAAAACAAAATTCGATGATTTACTCGTTCCGCTTATCCAAAAATGTTTGAAGACCTTCGCTGTCTGTACTGGCGTCGTTTTTTTCGCGGACGTGTTTGACCTCGAAGTAACCGCCATCGTTGGTGGTCTAGGGCTTGGGGGGGCGGCTCTTGCGTTTGCATCTCAGGACACACTTAGCAACCTGTTTGGTTCCCTTACCGTCTTGGCGGATCGTCCGTTTGAAATCGGCGACTGGATTGTTTCTGATGGAGTCGAAGGTACGGTTGAAAACGTTGGCATGCGAAGTACTCGAGTGCGAACTTTTTATAACTCGTTGATTACCTTGCCCAATAGTCGCCTGACGACCTCGGTGGTAGACAACATGGGTCGCCGTCAATTCCGCCGCTTCAGTACTTCCATTGGCGTGCAATATGATACAACTCCCGAGCAAATCGACGCGTTTTGTGAAGGGATTCGAGAAATCATTCGCCGGCATCCCTACACGCGTAAAGATTATTTTCAAGTGTATTTAAACGGCTTCGGCGCGAGTAGCGTGGATATTTTGCTGTATATGTTTTTTGAATGCGGCGATTGGCCGACGGAATTACGTGAACGCCATCGTTTGCTTATTGATGTGATGAAGCTTGCCGAAAAACTTGGTGTCCAATTTGCATTTCCAACTCAAACATTACATATGTTTCAAGAAGACAACAATGTCGACTATGCATCCTTGCACTACGATGACCCCCACTCGCACGGACAAGGTGCCGCTAGTTCTGTGGCCGGACCACACATGTCCAGAGAAGATTATCCGCCCATTGAAGCGGTCTCTGCGAAGTCCGGGGCAGCGGAAATGGGCGGCTAGTAGCTTGCCTATTCGTGACCAGTTGCTGTTGTAAACGCCTTGCTAACATCCAGATTTTTATCAACGAGATCAATTTCTGCTAATTGATCTCGCAGTTGCGTCCAACGTTGCTGTGTCATGTCGCCTAACTGTGCAGCAGGCATTGCATCCGGCAAGCACAAGTCCTTAAGCACGGTAGCACCATAGTCTAAAATCTCTAACCCCATCTCTTCATTTTGTTGATGGATCGCCGCATTTGTTTTCTCGGGCGACTCTAAATACGTTTGCCATCCTTGCTTGCTTGCACGAACCATCGCTGCAACCAACTGGGGCTTAGCGTCAACTGTATCACTACGGGTTATTAGCAAGCTCGCATAGGGATTAAACCCCAATTCCGAGACCATCAATACATGCGGGTCGCCGCCTTGCTGCTCAGCAATAAATGGTTCGCTGAACACGTATCCTTGCTGAGCAAAATTATCGTCATTCAAAAAGACTGTCATGTTGCCTGGATAACCGACCACTCGCACACCCTCAAGTGATAACTTTTTCTGCATATACAAAGCAAACGCTCGACCCGCACTCAAGGCCACCGTCATATTTTGCAGTTGATCCAACCGCTTGATACCAGACGACGCATGTACCATGATACACCGCGGACTCATCTGAATTGGGGCAAACAGTGCTGTGACTTCCGCTTCTTGATTTCTTCCCGTAAGTACTTGGTCTGCATTACCAACCACAAACGTTGTTTGATTTGCAACCAATTTTTGAATCACAGGACTTCCTGGCCCACCGGGAATGATTTCCACATCCAATCCTTCGGCAGCGAAAAATCCGTGTACCAACGCTGCATAATAACCGCCATGCTCCGCCTCCGGAAACCAATTTAACTGCAATGTCACTTTCGTAAGCGACTTGCCATCGGTGGCGGTCTCACTACAACCAACATTCAACACTAAACTCGCCGTAACAAACAAAATCCAGCGACAAATCACTTCGAACATTTTAGACATTTATTAACTCAAAACTGAAAAAGCTACACTCTTTTAACAGATAAACGGTACACATCGTTAGTCATTATAGGGTATCATCTAAGGAGTAGACATTTTTTCGGAGATTTGATCATGGAACATATTATAGGTTTAGAGGGTGGTGGTTTCGAAGTCTTTTTGTTCGTTATCTTGGGGTTCGGGGGCATCGTCGGCTTAGTCGTATTCATCATCGCATTGAAATATGGCGCGCTTTGGTTCGAGGGCTTTAATTGTGGGGCACGAATTGGATTGCTTGAACTCGTAACTATGGGGTTCCGACAAGTAGATCAAAAATCCATGATGAGGGCTAAAATCCAAGCGGTTCAGGCTAATCTACCGACCGAAGCGAACGCTCGCGGCGATACGGTCCTCGACGGTAGCATTGTCACCACTCAACGACTTGAAGCACATTACTTAGCCGGCGGCAATATATTACGAGTCGTGGAATCGTTAGTTGCTGCCAATAGTGCTGGCATCGATCTTGAATTTGATCAAGCCGCAGCGATCGACCTTGCTGGACGAGATGTCGTGGACGCTGTTCGTACCAGTGTCGAACCTAAAGTCATTCATTGCCCCGACCCAGAACGCAGCGGGAAAACGTTTTTGAGCGCTGTCGCTCGTAATGGCGTCGAGCTAAAAGTACGAGCTCAAGTTACCGTGCGTACCAATCTTGCGCAATTGATTGGGGGAGCAACAGAAGAAACCATTATTGCTCGAGTCGGTGAAAGCATCATCTCCTCAATCGGATCCGCCGATGGGCATGCCGCTGTACTTGAAAATCCAGACATGATCACCAAGGCCGTACTAGAACGAGGTTTAGATTCACAAACCGCTTTTGAAATTGTCTCGATTGATATTGCTGATGTTGATGTCGGCGAAAATATCGGATCGCGATTACAAGCAGATCAAGCGGAGGCTGATACGCGGGTCGCGCGTGCTCAAGCTGAACAACGTCGAGCCGAGGCTATCGCCGTTGAACAGGAAATGAAAGCAGATGTTGTCGCCAATCGGGCCAAGCTAGTACTCGCGGAAGCCCAAGTGCCGCTGGCAATGGCCACCGCATTCCAATCCGGAAAAATTGGATTCGCTGAAGGATCTCCATCGTGACTAGAAGCCTCGTTCTGACGATTGCAACTGTGATCAGTTGTCTGTCATCGGCTACCATTCAGGCACAACAACCGACCGAAAACCAACTGGCACTGCTAAAGATTTTTCGCAGCGAATTCGTTGCGCTGGGGCCCGGCACCAAACACTTTAGCAAGACATTCCAAATGGGTGGCAGCAAAACTGCAGCGTCGCTTGAACAACCTCAACACAGCGTAGCCATTGCATATAATTTTTCCGTCGCTCGCTACGAAATTCCTCAAAACCTCTGGGAAGTGGTTATGGGCAGTAACCCTTCTAAATGGAAGGGACCACGAAACTCCGTTGAAATGCTCTCCTTTGCCGAGGCCCAAGATTTTTGTCGCAAAACGACTCTCTTGATGAGACAGGCAAAGTTGATCAAGGGAAACCAAATCGTTCGTTTGCCGTCAGAAGCTGAATGGGAATATTTCGCTCGCGCGGGAACGGAAACAATCTACAGCTTCGGTGATTCCGTTGACAAACTAAATGACTACGGCTGGCACACAGGAAATGCCGCGGGGAACGATCCCCCTGTCGGTGCAAAGAAACCAAACCCCTGGGGGCTCTATGATATCCACGGGTATTTATGGGAATGGTGTTTGGACACCGGTCACAATGACTACGATCAAGCGCCCTCAGATGGCTCCGCTTGGATTGCGACGAAGAGTAAAACTCGCATCGCTCGCGGCGGAAGCTGGAAAGATAAGCCGCTGAAGCTGACTAGCAGTTTTCGTTTTATCGTTCCCGCTGACCATCAAGACGACGCACTGGGGCTGCGCTGCGTATTGACTGCTGAAAAATAGCTCTCGTAATCGGAAACATCACTATGAACAACAAAAACCGTCGACAATTTTTGGCTACCAGCGGTGTCCTTGCTACAACACCCTATTTCTTTACCAATGTCGATTTATTCGCTCAGGAAAACAAATCTAAAAACGACAAGCTTAACGTGGGTAACATTGGTGTCGGCGGGCGGGGGACTGCCATCGCTAGGCAATCACTCAAACTCGGCAATCCCATTGCTTGCTGTGATGTCGACAAAAACCGAGCAGCTGCATTTTCCAAAAACTCCGGCAATAACTGTGCTATCTATCACGACTACCGTGAATTGCTTGACCGAGATGATATCGATGTTGTTACCATTGGGACACCTGATCATTGGCATGTGAAAATTGCTATCGAAGCGCTGCGGGCTGGTAAAGATGTTTACTGTGAAAAACCACTTACGCTAACCATCGAAGAAGGTATCCTCGTCGGCAAAGTTGTCAAAGAAACCGGCAAGGTTTTTCAAGTCGGTACCCAACAACGAAGTGAATATGGCGGACATTTTTTGAATGCGGTGGCCATTTGCCAACTCGGTTGGATTGGTGATGACCTAAACGCACTTTCCTCGGTCGGCACTGCTCGAAAAGGCGGACCGTTCACTCCCTCAAAATCTCCCGATCACCTCGATTGGAACATGTGGCTTGGCCCCGCGCCAGAAACACCTTATATCACCGAGCGAACCCATTATCAGTTCCGCTGGTGGCTCGAGTACTCCGGGGGCCAAGTAACCGACTGGGGGGTACATCACACGGATATTGCTATGTGGGCTCTTGGTCTTCAAAACACGGGCCCAACAACAATCGAAGGAACCGGTGCCTTCGATAAGCGAGAGAACTGCTACAACGTCGCCCACACTTTTGACACCCTGATGACATTTAAAAATGGCAGTACTATTAATCTCACGAGCGGAAAAAATGAGCTTATTCTTTCAGGCTCCAAGGGAAAAATTCGCGTCAATCGGGGAGGAATCACGGGGCAAATTGTCGATCAAATAAAAGACAATAAGCAGATGCAAGAAATCCTTGCCGCTAAGGTACAAGAAATCTATCGCGGCCCCGTAACACCACACATGGTCAACTTTTTCAATTGTGTAAAAAGCCGAAAATTGCCGATTTCGGATGTGTTCACGCATCACCGCAGCGTCAGTGTTTGTCACCTCGCAAACATCAGCATGCTCTTGAACCGAAAATTGACTTGGGATCCCAACAAACAAGATTTCGTGGGTGATCAAGAAGCTAGCAAAATGATCTCACGCGAAAAACGAACAGGATTTGAAATCTAAACCATTTCAATCCATAATGATTTTCACTAGGCGTGCACACAACGACTCGCGGTATTTACTTCTCTCTTCTCATCAACAAGCTATTACTATGCGCAACATCTACCGCTTTCTCTATGTTCTACCATTGCTGGTAACGGCGCTCTTCATCACTGGTTGTGATTCCGAAGAAGAAACGCCGCCGCTACCGCCAATTGTTGAAGATACACCCACTACGGACAATCCAGCAAGTGCAACAGGGACTCCGAGCACGACACCAGTAACGAACATTCATGGCAGTAACTCAGCAGATACCTCGGTTATTCTAGATGACTTCCAGTTCGCTGTTCTGGCACGGCCCACAAAACTCATGACGTCCAAACTCGTTGCTCCAATCATGGAAGCTTTGTTGTCCGACACCGCAGGCAATCAAAATCCACTAAACCAATTACAAGCTCAGACCGGAATTGCTGTTACTCAAATCGATCGAGTGTTGGTCCTTGGTAACATTCCAATTCCGAAACAAATTGACGCAGCTACTACTTATGAGCGGCATGGGAACGCGTTTGAACCCATCGAAACCGCACCGGCAGATGAAAATCAACCTGATCCTGAAACCACCGTTGAACCCGCGATCGACGAACCCGCTACTAAGAAACCGCCGACCATGAAATATGGGGCGGTTATTACGTTGCTCGACGGGACAGATATGGACGCACTCATCGCCAAGTTAAAAGAAGGTGGATTTGAAGTGACAACGGTAGACGGCACGGAAATCTGGCAACACAATTTTAACGAAGAGTTTGCCGTTCACATCAAAGATAATTCAACGATCATGTTGGGGTCAAAACCTGAGCTATTGCAAATGGTCGCTGGCAACGGCGGTGATAATGCACTAGCCGAACTTGTCTCTTCTCTGAGCGGAGATAATCTGCTTGTTGTCGCAACTGAAACAAAGTCGGTTTTTGACTCCGTCCCAGATTGGGCATTCAACGAACTTTTCGCCGAGACACCTCAACTTGCACCCGTAGTCGCTTTCATGAAAAACGTTAGCTCATCGGCGATCGCCATCAACCCTGATTCTGACACCCCCATCTTCATCGAGCTCATGACACCCGATGAGGAAACGACGATCGACGTATTTACACAGGTTAATTTCTTTGCTGCGCTTGGAAAGAGCATTTTGCCAAATCAAGTACTGCAATTTGAAAACAACCCCAATGCTGAACCAGAAATGATTGAGGCATTAAAGATGGCCAACACACTTGTGCAAAACCTTAGTTTGACGAAAACGGACAACACCATTACGGTTTCCTTAAAGACCAATGGCGAGTTACGTGCACAAATAATTAAATTCATTAAAATGCGGGTCGCAAATGCCAAAGAGAACGCTGTCCTGGAATCGCCCGAAAGCATCCCGCAATAACATGTTTGCAATTTCTACGCTTTCTATGTTTCGCTTTCTACAGGAACGATTGACCAAGATGAAACTATCTACCATCGCCGTTTGTTTTTGGGCTGCATTATGTTTGTCCACCTCAGCTGCTGACCACACATATAACTGGTCCGCCACGCACTCACGAACTTGGGCTGGCGCCGACTTTTGGGCGAACCGTTTACAAGATTGGGCCGTGCGTAATGGCCGCTTGGAATGTATCGCCGACCAATCTCGACTCGGCGTTCGCACCTTGCATACACTGACACATCGATTAAACGATCAAACGGGACGATTTCAACTCGACGTAACTCTCGGACTCACAAATGATAATCCGGCCGCAGTGAACCACCATGGTCTAGCGGGATTTTTAATCGGTGTCGGTGGCGATTCCATGGACTACCGGGCGGCAGCAATCGTCCACCAGTACCGTGGTCTTGGAGCGGGGATACTTGCGGGTGTACGCCCCAACGGTTCTCTGGTCATCCAGGATTTCGAACAACTCGGATCTCTACAGCATGTCGCTGATGTGCCCAGCGGCACATTAAGCCGCGAGAAATGGAAGATCGTCGATGTTGATAGTTTTGAAACTGGATCACCAGCTGCGAATATCCTCGACGGCAATGACAATACAATCTGGCACACGCAATGGAAAGCTGCCAAACCGAAACATCCCCATCACGTTACAATCGATATGGGTCAAGCAAATGTGATTAATGGCTTTGCCTACCAACCTCGGACAAGCAACGTTACTGGGCGGATTTTAAAATACTCATTTTATATAAGTGCTGACGGTGAAACTTGGGGCGACCCCGTTGCCACTGGTTCACTGCCCGAGGGCGGAGAACTTCAGCAAGTATCCTGCAAAACCGTCAAGGGTCGATTTCTAAAACTTGTCGCTCTTTCATCGCATTTGGATCGACCCAGCACCGTGATAGCCGAATTCTATGCCTTGGGACAACAGGGGGCTGTTGTCAAACCTGCTCCCCCTGTCGTAGATACACTGGCCGGACACCGTTTACGATTATATGGTTTCGTACGTCCAGAGGAAAATCAGGCAACACTCACACTCGATTTGATCAATATAGCCAGTGGCGACGTCGTACAGAGCCTCTCTTACAAAACGGAGCCCGCGCGTCTTATTGGCAACGTGGCACTTGTATCACACCCTGGTCAGGCATCCGATACACATCCTGGATGTCGATTTTGGTTTCAAGATTGGCAATTGCGGGGAAATAAAATATCTGCATTTTCGCAGCAACGCTTAGGTCCCATAATCGGAGCACAACATACAATAAGTCGTAAACGACTGAAGCTAACCGCACAATTGGCGCCCATCGGGGCCGACGACGTTCAAGAAGCGCATTTAGACGTCCAACGCGATGAGCAATGGGTTCGCGTGGCGACGACTACGATCATCGTTCCTGGGTACACCGCACCGTTTGCGATTGATAATTGGGAGTCGGATAAAACGACACCCTATCGAGTGGTCTATGAAACCCGCGATCGCAGCGGTCAGTTACAAACCTCGGTGTTCGCGGGCACGATCCGTCGAGATCCGGTCGACAAACAACAAATCGTTGTTGCTGGCTTTACGGGTAACCACAATGTCTCGCACAGTATCGGACGCCAACCGTTCGACTGGCGAAACGGCATGTGGTTTCCTCATCAAGAAGTCTCCGACCACGTCACCGCGCACAAGCCCGATGTGTTATTTTTCTCCGGCGATCAACTTTACGAAGGTCGCAGCCCAACGTTCCCGGATACTCAAAACATTCTGTTAGATTATCTCTACAAATGGTATCTCTGGTCTTGGGCATATCGAGACCTGACTCGCGACATTCCCACCGTGACGATCCCCGATGACCACGATGTATTTCAGGGAAATGTGTGGGGCGAAGGTGGCCGCAAGGCGACCCGAGATCATTTTGGTGGATATGTGCACCCGGCTGAGTTCGTAAAAATGGTCGATCGCACTCAAACTAGTCATTTGCCGGATGCTTACGATCCCACCAAAATTGATCAAGGCATTGGTGTGTACTATACCCAGATGACCTATGGTCGCATTAGCTTCGCTATCCTAGAAGACCGTAAATTCAAGTCTGGTTGCGCCGGGCGCCTGCCTCCCACCGGAACGGCTCGACCAGATCACATTAACAATCCCAAGTTTGATGTCTTAAAAGCGGACGTCCCTGGATTAAAGCTATTGGGCGATCGGCAACTCACATTTTTGGAAGATTGGAGCGGCGACTGGCAGGGAGCCGATATGAAAATGGCTCTGTCTCAGACCATTTTCGCGAACATGGCCACACATCACGGCGGGGGTTTGCAGTATTTGATCGCCGACTTGGATTCCAACGGTTGGCCACAAACCGGCCGCAATAAAGCAATTAGTGCTTTGCGTAAAGGATTTGCGTTCCACCTAGCGGGTGATCAACATCTGGCCACCATCGTGCACCACGGCGTGGAAGAACATAACAATTCCATTTGGTCCTTTTGTGTGCCCTCGATCGCCAATTTTTACCCGCGGATGTGGCAACCTAAAGTTGCGGGAGCAAATCGTCCGACAGGAGCACCGACGTGGCAAGGCGAGCATTTCGACGGATTTGGCAATCGAGTGACTGTTTATGCAGCAACCAATCCTGGACCAGACATGGGACACGAACCTAAAGCGTTGCATAATGGTATGCCAGGATATGGAATCGTCATCATGGATAAAGAAAAGCGGACAATAAAAATGGAATGTTGGCCACGATTCGCAGATCCAACGGATCCCACTGCACGCCCCTATCCGGGTTGGCCTAAAACAATTAGCCAAACCGATAACTACCTTCGAAAAGCGGTGGCGTTCTTGCCAATGATTGAAACTGACATTGATAATCCGGTCATCCAAGTCCTTAATGACCAAACAGCAGACGTCGTTTACACAATTCGCATCAACGGCCGACAATTCAGCCCCAAAGTCTTTGCCGCGGGAACATATACCATCGTTGTCAGTGAACCCGACAAACAATGGTCGCAATCGTTTAAGAATATCGAATCGACACCGGGTGCCAATGGAAAAATCGAGGTGACTCTAACCCCTTAGTCCTTCGTCTGAGGCCCATTTACGGCAAATTCCATAATCCGTATTGCCCAGCCCTGACTTTGGGCGTCGGAAGCCTTACTAATCCGAACAGTTAAAACATGGGGGCCCACATTCAGATCTTCCGCGAAAATAACAGTTCGTGGGTAATGCAGGCCTCGGCTATGACGATGGTACAAATTAACGGTTTGCCATGAACCACCATCCACTTGTACTTCCACGACTCCGGCATCGGGACCTGCTAGAACAAAGGCTCCCATAAACGTGCCCTGAAATGTAAAACGAAATTCACTCCCTGGTTTTTGCCCATGGAGTAACGGTGCACCGCCAAATCGATTACGGAAACCTCCTTTGATCTCTTTCCATGCTGGCTCCGAAAATCGCCAATCCGTTCCCCGCTGGGCTTTTTGCGGGCTGACAAAATGTCCATCCACATAGCTCTTGGCGTCCAATAGGACCTCCGGTTGAAAATGAGGCGTGATACGGTTTACTGGTTTCTCCCACCCCTGCTGCAGTAGTTTGACCAGCATCAAATGACAAATAGCATTCCCGTGAGGTTTCGGATGCACGCCGCCATACATAGCCCATGTTGTTGTTTTTGAATCAATCAACTGGGTAATTTCACTGCAGAGGTCACTTGTAGAAATACGATGATGTTTGCAAACGGCATTATGTGCTTCCATCGATACAGGCATCTTCCCTTGCCGAAGTCGATCCATCATCCCCGGATTGGCAAAATGCGTCACTATGATATCCGCCTGCGGATTATGTCGACGTACTTGAGCAATCATCCCTTCCATGCCACGTACGGCATGCGCAAAATCAAATCCCGCATCCTGATCATCATTTACAGCAAACTCAATAAACAGCAAATCCACCGGACCTTTTGACAGAACATCCCGCTGTATTCGGTACGCGCCTGTCATTGAACATGTCGAGGCAATACCGGCATCGGTAAAAGTGAATTGTGTTACAGGAAATTGTTGCTGTAAATAAGCACTCATTAACGGTCGATACCCGTTCATTTCGGTGATACTACCGCCAATAAAGGCGACATGTCCCCGCTTGGTAGACTCAAACACAAATTTGCTATTGGTCAACGATCCCCGCAGGTGATAATGGTCATCCGAAACATTTGGCAATTCCTCAGCGACAACATTGGTGGAGATTGTCAGCAAAGCAATGCACATAATTTGCAGATAGGTCATCAGGCAATAATCTCATTAACAATTCGGGCATCGGATACGACCAGCTTTTGTTCCTGGCCGTTATGTAAATAATACAGTTCGTTATGATCAAGTCCAAAGAGGTGCAACACGGTGGCTTGATAGTCATTGGGTTTTACAATATTTTCCACAGCCCGATGTCCGACATCATCTGTGTTTCCGTAGGTCATGCCGCCTTGAATCCCACCTCCGGCTAGCCACGTGCTAAAGCCCTGCCCATTATGATCGCGGCCACCTGTCTTCGGATCCCCTTCCATAACGGGCAGTCTTCCAATTTCGCCCCCCCAATGCACAAGCACCTCATCTAACATCCCGCGCTGTTTTAGATCTTTTACTAATCCCGACGAGGGAACATCAGTCTTGCGGCAAGCACTGGGGAGTGTATTAATCAGATTCGTATGGTTATCCCATGGCTGCCCTGAATGAAACAATTGCACGAATCGTACACCACGTTCCACCATCCGTCTAGCGATCAGACAGCGCGTACCATAATCCCGCGTGACCTCTTGATCAATGCCATACAATTGCTGTGTCGCTTTGGTCTCCTGGGAAATGTCGAGGGCTTCACTGGCCGAATCTTGCATCCGTGCTGCCAATTCATAACTGGCAATTCTCGCTTCCAAATCGTGTTCGCCCGGGTGTTTGTCCAAATGTCGCCGATTGATTCTATTAAGGAACGAGAGATTGGAAGCTTGCACGGTCCCTTGTAAATGTGCCGGCGCCGCCAGATTAAGAATTCGTGGTTCTTTCGGTCGCAGAACCGTGCCCTGAAATAAAGATGGCATCCAGCCATTGGACCAGTTATGCGTGCTGTCCACTGGCGTTCCAGCCGGATCGGTAAGCACCATATAAGCGGGCAAGTTCTGCGAGATCGAGCCCAGCCCATAGGTGATCCAACTGCCCAGCGATGGTCGTCCGGTTACCCCGGCAATACCAGCATTCATATAACGGATTGAAACCTCATGGCCATTATGGCCCGTGTGCATTGAACGAATGACACAAACATCGTCCACGATAGAACTCAACCCAGGCAATAGCTCGGAAATTTCTGTGCCGCATTCACCCTGTTTACTAAATTTGAAGCTGGAACCCTTCAGCGTCTTGGTCGCCCGTTTAATAAAGCTAAAGCCAACTTCGCCGTCATAGGTTTTCCCATCCAGTCGTGTCAATTCCGGTTTGGGATCCATGAGTTCCATATGGGCAGGACCGCCATGCTGAAATAACGAAATCATCGCTTTGGCGGTTGGGTGACCATGCGGCTTGCGCGGATGCATATCATAAGTGACAGGCGCCTGCTGTACATTCTTGGGTACAGCCAACAGGTTCTCTTCCCCCAACAACGTTGCTAATGCGACCATGCCCACGCCCATCGCATTTTCCGACAGAAATTGACGACGATTTACTCCCAGGTTTGTTCCAGTGGGCAACATCTTTTACTCAATATATAAAAATTGATTAGATCCCAGTAAGGCCTGGCAATAGTTTGTCATCGCCTGCGATAAGGGGTTTTTGTGGTTTTCTGTGCGAAGTAATTCAACTTGTTCACGAATGAAGTCGACGGATAATTTAAGCTCATCGATCGTGGGGCGGCGGCCATATGCCAGCAACCAACCGTAAGCGACTTGTTGCGATACGGTGGCATTTTGCTCAAACGATGATACTTCGAGCGGGCCGTGAAAGTCGCTGTGCGAATCCCATGTCCGCTCCCCATCTGCTGCCGCGAATGTTATTGTGAATTTATTGGTAAAGCCGTCTGAGGTGTGTGTTGCTTGAGAATCGATGATCGTGTCAATGGTATCCCCCACCTCAACCTCTATCGAAACTTCGTACTTCTCTTCTGTATTGTGAACCGCCCATGTACCACTTTCACCAGTGCGGCTGCTAAAAAGCGTCATGCTAACACCGTCACCATTATCCGTGGCATGCTTCAACATCCCAGTAATCGTGACTTGCCCCGACACGGGCGAAGTCCAACGACGAATTGGTTTGTATTGAGGTGTAGCCGCATGACCGCCGCTGGCTGTGATTAACGAATAAGATATCGTCTTGTCTGGCAATTCTTCGCTGCCGCTCCAACGCCCTTTGCCAAAATAAGCGAAATCGGTAAACGATATTTCTGCTTGTTCATCCCCAGCACTCGCTTGAATCGAGCCATGCCCGTATCGCCACGGATTCGGATTCACCAGATCTTGTGGTAATAGCGTTAGCTTTACACTTTTGACTTCTTCTTCCGTAATCGTCGTAGCAGCCTCAATATTCAATCGCTGGGCAAATGCGTCGGCGAACCCCAATATAAATTCACTGTTCATTAACATCAGAGACTGTGTTGCGACGGTGGAATTATTACGATCCGTGCAATTCACTTCCATTACAGGCGCATCAAATGATTTGAGTATCGCGACCGGTTGTGTCCGACGCACTTGGATGTATACACTCCGCCGCTGCTTGTCACCTGTGACAACAATTTGCCCTGCAGCGTCTGCCGAAACACTGACTGACGGGCCAAACAACGTTTTATTCAACCGTCCACTTACAGCGAGGACCGAATCACGAATTGTTTCCGCTTCGAGTCGATGCACGGGGAAATGAGAATAATATCGATTTGAGCCATCAATACCATCGGCCACCGGCGTGCGCAAGGACTGTTGCCGATAGACGGTCGACGTCATGATCTTGCGATGCAGGTGTTTAAGGCTCCACCCCTTAGACATAAATTCATCTGCCAACCAATCTAATAGCTCGAGATTACTTGGTTTCGTACCAAGTTTTCCAAATTCGCCGGTGGTCGACACCAAACCTTTGCCAAAATGTAACATCCAAAATCGATTGACAAGTACGCGTGCAACTAATGGATGGCGGCCACTCGTTAAGTACCGTGCATAAGCTAATCGACGTCCCGACGAGGGTAAACTCGGGTCGTTATCCGTAATTTCTAACGGACTATCTGCCGCAGCCGCAACCTTCAATCCACCTGGCTTGACCTCATGTTGCGGTTGGCGATAATCGCCGCGATAAAACAACAAAGTCGGATTTATTTTTTGTTGCTTTTCGGTAATAGCTCGAACATATTTGTGTTCCGGCTTTTTCGCCCTTATCTTTGCGATGTCGGCAGCCATCGCCTTGAGTTTATCAGCGTGGGGTTGGTTATATTGGTACAAAACCCCCGGACTTAACTTAGCAATATTTGGATTATCTGCTAACGCCTTCTTATGTTCTGCGGTGCGTTTATCAACTGCCGTACTATGGGCTTCCTTTAATAAAGCCCGCTTGGACTCTTCCACTTTGCCCAGTTCCAGCTTTAACACTTCCGCCATAAACTCGCTTTGCTTTTCATTGCGTTCTTTTACCTTCACTGCCGCCTGTTTTTCAACTTCGGCAGCTTTAGCATGATCTTCATCGGTATACAGCGATATGGCGCGACCACTCGGTACATGCCACTGCTGCGGATCCAAGGCCGGCTCAAACACCGCACGAATACGGTAGTAGTCCTCTTGGGAAATCGGGTCATAACGATGGTCGTGACATTGGGCACAACCTACCGACAAGCCCAATAGAGACGTGGACACCATTTTGATCGTGTCGGTAACAACTTGATTACGAACAACGTCATTATTCTCTTGTCCGGTACCATCAGCGACCATTCGCAGAAAACCGGTCGCTGTTAGGCGTGCAATTTCGTCGTCAGTCATATTTGAATAGGGTGGAGTAACCAGTTCATCACCGGCCAACTGCCAAACAACAAATTGATCGATCGCCATATCACTATTAAAGGCTTTAATTACCCAATCCCGATACTGGAATGCCCATGTTCGTACTTGGTCACTGTTTGAATATCCCTCCGAATCAGCATAGCCCGCGATATCCAGCCAATGTCGCCCCCACCGTTCACCATAATGCTCCGACGCCAGCAGACGATCGATTGCTTTTTCCCACGCATCACTATCTTTATCGTCTAAGAACTGTTGAATCTGTTTGGGCGTAGGAGGTAAACCTGTCAAATCCAACGCTGCCCGCCTAATTAATGTTTGACGATCAGCGTCAGCAGCAAAACTCAAATCATGCTGTTGCATCGCTGCTAGCAACAGTGCATCAATCGGAGTCCGCACGCGATCCGCTTTAGTGATCGATGGCACGGCAGGGCGGACAATGGTTTGAAATGCCCAATACGCTCGTTCTTCAGCACTAACACCTAAGCCTGGGCCAATGGATGCGGGTTCGGGGCGGGCTGTTTTTGCACCCTCTTGGATCCACTGCTGTAAGATAGCAATTTTATCTTCTGGCACACGATGATCGCCGGGCGGCATCTCACCACCCTTCACGCGCTCCAGCAAATAACTCCCAGCAGCATCTCCTTTAACAATCGCAGGACCTGAATCACCACCCTGCTCCATGAAATGCACGAGCCGTAAATCAAGCTCGCCGGACAATTTCTCGGTCGCTCCATGACAATCAAAACAGTATGTACGAAACAGCGGCCGGATGTCGCCTTCAAAGGTGAGCTCTCTTTCATCGGCTAGACAAGAAGCACTCACACAAACAACTGCGGCTGCGGTCAAAACAAGTTTTTGTAATATACGCATAGGGGAATGTTTTAGGGGGGGCAGAAAGAGCAGCAAATCGACACCAGGCTAGGCGTTCCGTTTACCACTATCCTCTATAATAGCGAACAACCACCCCTATAACAAATACCTCTTTTGCGGTGTGAGCAATTCAAACATGTCTGTAGTACTCGGTTTAGACATTGGAACAACCACCATTACCGCCTTAGCGCTCGATGCCAATCTCGGGCGAACCATTGCTTGCCACAGCGTTGCCAACAACACACAAACAATTCAGCCGGCGAATGACCCCCAAGGTCGTAGTGAATGGGATGCACCATTGATATTGCAGCGTGCAGGTGACTGTCTGCGTGAAATCGCTCAAGAACTTGAAAGCCGCGCTGCTGAAATCTCTGGCCTAGGAATCACTGGGCAGCAACATGGCGTTGTCTTAGTCGATCAAAATCTACAATGTGTCACACCCTATATCAACTGGCAGGATCGCCGTGGGGAATTGTCTGCCCGCGACCTTAATGGTAACCACGATACGTTTATCGATTTTGCCCACAGTCTTATTGGTACTAATGCGCAGCAGCGGCACGGCTGCAAACTCGCCACCGGCTATATGGGATGCACGCTCGCTTGGTTGCATCACTATGAGTCTTTGCCCAACGATTGCACTGCCGCTTTTATTATGGACTACATCGCAGCGACATTTGCAACCAGCAAGATAGTCAGCAGCCCGAGCAGTGCTGCTAGCAGTGGGATTTTTGACATTCATCAACAGGGCTGGGACCTAAACTCCATCAACGCATTGGGACTATCTTCGGATATTTTTCCCGCTATTGGTAAGGCTACCGAGGTACTTGGTAACCTCAGCGAAGAGTGGGCGACGACCATGCACTTACCAGCGGAAATCCCAATCTTCGTGGCCAGTGGAGATAATCAAGCGAGTTTTATGGGCACTGTAACGGATCCCGAGACACAACTACTTATAAACGTCGGCACGGGAGGACAGGTTGCGATGTACAGCGAAACCGCCGTTGATCATCCAGATTTGGAAGTACGCCCATTTCCAATGGGCGGATATTTGCTAGTGAGTGCGGGGTTGTGTGGGGGTCGCAGTTTTGCGGAACTCGAACGATTTTTCGCAACAACGCTGCATGACTTCACCGGCAGTGCCCCCAAAGACAATTTGTTTAATCAAATGTGTGACCTGGCCGGCGAGATCCCCGCGGGCTCCGACGGTTTGCGATGCTCGCCCTTGTTCACCGGCACGCGCAGCAGACCAGAAACACGAGCCTTTTGGGAGCACGTTGGACTGGACAATTTTACCGCGGGACATCTTATTCGAGCATTGCTCGAAGGTATGGCCCGCGTGTTTGGCGAAGGGTATACAATGATGAAAGAGGGCACTGGGCGGGAAATGACTAACATCGTCTGTGCTGGCAACGGTTTGCGGGAAAACGCCTTGCTACGTGAATGCGTTGAACTAGAACTCCAGTTGCCACTACACGTAGCCGCCGCGCGGGAAGAGGCTTGTATCGGTGCTGCTATGATCGCAGCCGCCGGGCTGGGAATCTAACGGCCGCGCGGGACGGGCTCCTTCAAATCGTTTCCCCAGCACCCTTAACGATGATCCCAATGGCTATACAAAACGTCCGTCAAGCGTTTCGCGATCTCTGGATTTGTTTCCACTAAATTATCAAGCTCGTGTGGATCTGTCGTCAAATTATATAATTGCGGGCCTGCGGCTTTGTCGACATGCGTGGCTTTATATCGATTCACAATGCCGTCATAACTCAATAACAACTTATAATCACCTTGGATCACCCAGCGATATAACAACGTCTTGTTGATGTCATCCAAATCGATGATGTCATGTGCATAGGATTCACCGAACAGCGCTTTATGACCAGAAATCGTGTTTTGGGCGACAGCGACAAGATTCTTTCCAGCCATTGCCGAAGTTCGCTGCGAGCCACAAATTTCTAGAATAGTCGGTACAATATCAATACTGCTCACAAGTTGTGATCGCATTCCAGGCCGCACTTGGCCGGGCCAGCGAACCATTATCGGTGTACGCGTACCACCTTCGTTAGCGGTCTGTTTCGAGCGGGGGGCATATTGCGTTCTCCAGCCTGTTGGCAATTTCATGCCCGGCGTCCGTTGAATCCAGCCATTGTCGGTCACATAAATAACCACCGTGTCCTTACGCAATCCCCGTTGATCAACAAAACTCAGCAGCTCACCACAGGTTTCATCGAACCAATCACACATAGCGTAATATTTTGCTAGTTGCACTGACCGTTGTCCATCCAAGTACTTATCTAAGATCCGTTTCGGGGGAGTGTGCGGAGTGTGTGGCAGGAACGGCGCGTACCACACAAAAAACGGTTTCTCTTTTGCCTGGGCTTCTTCAATAAATTCTTTGACTGGCGCCAAGCCTTCGCGGCCAATCTTGAGCCCCAAGTCACCGTGCCGACCGCCACGTGCTGGATCACCATGGGTCATGCCATGCGTAAAGCCACCGCGACTGTAGTGACCTTCCCACCACTTGCCGCTCTGATGACTCAAATATCCTTGCTCGCTTAACAATTGCGGGACCGTTGCATGTTTATCAATATTTGCAATCAGCTTATTGCGGAGTACCTGATATTCGCCAGGCTGCGCCCCAGGTCCCAGCGGAGCTGGATCATTGCCGACGATGCGGTGTTGATGCGGGTACAAGCCAGTAATCAACGTTGCCAATGAACTGCGACATAATGCCTGCGGAACATAGCCGCGTTTGAATGTGGCGCTTTCTCGAGCGAGCTGATCTAGGTGCGGTGTTTGAATTACTGGATGCGCCATGAAACCGTAATCTGTAAAAGACTGGTCATCTGAAATCAGCAATATCACATTGGGCTGAGAGGACTCTTTGGGTGGACTCGGTTTTCGAAGTGGTGCAACCGGTGGCTTCTTTGTCGGCGGTTTTTTAGCCGCCCGTAAATCAGTCCGCGTGGGAATTAACTCGTGGCTATATTCACCACCATAGGATTCTCTCAGGGTGGCATTTCGCTTGCGCATTTGCTGCAAACGATCTTGATGTTGGGGGTCTTTTGCTAAATTTCGCAGTTGATCAGGATCTGTCTGTAAGTCATGCAAGAATTCAAAATCATGTTCAAAATAACTCGCGTAAACCCACCGCTGCCCGCGGACACCTTCCCATTTGGGAATGCGGCCCGGCACGTGAAACAGATGTTCACAAAAGAAATCCTGCCGCCAAGAATTCAATTGCCGCCCTGCAACTAGTGCATTCAACTCGTGGCCTTGGTATTGTTCTGGCAAATCGATCCCGGCAGCCGCCACAAAGGTGCTAGCCAGATCTATATTCAACACGACTTCGTCGCGAACCTGCGGTTTGAGATCACCACGCGGATCATGAATAATCAAGGGGACTCGCAGCGACTCTTCATAATGAGACCATTTTCCCGCAAAGCCTCGCTGACCCATGTAATAACCATTATCGCCGGTGTATATAACAATCGTATTTTCAGCAAGGCCTGCCTTTTCAAGCGCTGCCGCCACTCTGCCCACCACATGGTCGATTCCACTGAGCATCCGATAATACGAACGTATGTTTTTATCATATTTTTCGGCTGTATCCCAACGCCAGAAATACCGTTCGCGATTTAGGCTCGTGCGAAGAAATTCCGGTTGGCTTGCAAATATAGCTGGGTCCGAAAGGCGTGGCGGAGGGATCTCACCATCACGGTACATTCCATCAACAACTTTGGGCCAAGGAAAATGGTCAACTTTATCTCCATCTTCCGCATGTGTTGCATTGAAGCTGATTGATAACATGAACGGCGCGTCACCGCTGCTCTGAATAAACTCAATGGCCGCATCACCTGCTAGCTGAGTCGTATGGCGCAACGTACCGTCGGGCTGTTTTTTAAAATAAGGCCCGCGGTTTATTGGCCGGAAGAAGTCAAAAGCCTGGTCGGTTCCACCCTGGAATCCAACTCCAAACTTGCCCACAAAACCTGTGCGATAACCATTTGCTTTCAGCACCGCTGGGTAACTGTTCTTGACAAGATCTTGAGCGATCGGAGGAGTACCGAAGGTATAGTGATGGGTGCGTTCGACAAGTCCCGTAAAAATAGACGCTCGGCTCGCCGCACAAATAGAAGTCGTGACAAATGCATTTGTAAATCGCGTGCCGGCGGCTGCGAGTTTGTCGATATTGGGTGTTTTTGTTATCGGGTGGCCATAGCAACCAAGTTGGTCATTACGCTGATCATCCGCTAGGAAGAATACAATATTGGGCTGCTTTGCAGCGAGTATTAAATTACCGCTGCTAGTGACCAACCCAAAAGCACACAACGCATACAACAACCACTTATGGAAACTAGACATTTCACTTGTACTGGCAATGAATGCCAGCCCCCGTTTGAATTAATTTAGAACACGAATGTGCCGACGTTCTCTATCATCCGTTAATACACACAGATCACGCGTGGCTATAATCGTTAGCTAATCGTGAGACGTTCTTCCCAGCCTTCATGATATTCGCGCTTCCAGAGTGCGGCAGCTTCTTTATCGCCAAGCACACGCCCCGTTTTTGCATCACAATCTACGACTCGACCAACTCGGTGAGCAATGTTCCCTAAATGGCAGAGCAGGGTACTGCGATGACCAATTTCGATTTCGGCATTTAGGTTGGACGCATCCCCTGCTTGGATGCTCTTGATGAGGTTATCCACATGTTCCGGCTGGCCCTGTCCGCTACTGGCAGTTTTAACTTCTTTGTTGCCGCCATCCTTAACCGTATATCCACCGGCACTGTGGAATTCGATAGAGCCTTTATCGCCATAAACGGTAACAAATCCGTCACCATTTCGATTGCAACTGCTGCCTAACCAAGTTACATGCCCTTTGTCACCGAATTCATAAGAAACGGTATTGGTGTCTGGCGTTTGTTGGTCATCGTCGAAGTAGTAACGATCACCAGTCGAAGTAACACGAGTAGGGAATTCTGCTTGTAGTGCCCAACGGGCCATATCCAAGGTGTGAATCCCATTATTGCCAAGTTCGCCATTGCCATAATGCCAGAACCAGTGCCAATTGTAATGCACACGATTATCTACATAGGGTTGTCGCGGAGCGGGACCTTGCCAACGTTCATAATCAATATGTGCTGGAACTTCCACGGGTTTACCGGTGCCAATACTTCCGCGTTGGCTGAAGTAATAACAGTTCACCGCATGTACTTTCCCAATACCACCGCTATGAATGAAGTCCATCCCTTCAATAATCGCGGGACTGCTACGACGTTGGGTGCCAATCTGCACACACACGTTATTTTTGCGGGCCGCCGCAATTTGTTGTTCGCCTTCCCAAGGATTTTGACAACACGGTTTCTCAACATACACATGTTTACCCGCTTCCGCTGCTACGATAGTCGCTGGTGCGTGCCAGTGATTTGGCGCGGCGCACACTAAAATATCAATTTCGTCATCCGCGATAATATCTTCCCACTTGGTAATCGCTTTCGGTGTGTATCCAACAGCTCCTTGGACTAGTTTCGCAGCACTGGCAGCTCGCTGATTATCCACATCACACACATACTTCACAACAACATCCGAGTGTTTAGCAAATGTATCTACCAAACTCCGGCCGCGCTGCATCCCCATCACGCCAACGACTAGTTTGTCATCAGCTTTGTTCGCCTGCACCGTACTAGACGCAACCGCAGTTGTTGCTACAGCACTCGCTGCCAAAAAATCGCGCCGCTGTATTTTTTGCTGGGGGGTGTTATTCGGTTTTTTCATTTTATTACCTAGAGTTCATCTCTCAAAATACTTTTTTAAACGGACACGATCACTAAACGAATCACATCAATTCACGGATTGGCGTTGGATCACTAACAATATGAGTGGGCCTGCCCTGTGGAGTATACAGTAGTTTAGCAGGATCGATGCCAAGTTTAGCATAAACCGTGGACACAAAATTTTCTGGGCTCTTTACATTTTCAAATGCGGAATAGCCTTTGCGATCCGTGGCACCCACGACGACACCGCCGGGAGTGCCACCACCAGCCATTAACACACTCATCGCGTTAGCCCAGTGATCACGGCCGACGGTCGTTTGCCCAGACAATGTTGACAATTTCGGTGTTCGCCCGAATTCACCTAGGGCTAACACTAGCGTATCTTCCAACATGCCACGTTCATCTAGATCTTCGATGAGCGTCGCTACCGTTTGGTCCCATGACGGCAAGCGGGTACCGAGTGCGCCAAACAAATTCGAGTGGCTATCCCAGCCCCCGTCGTACACGGTGACAAACGGTACACCCGCTTCGACCAAACGACGCGCTAGCAAGCATCGTTGGCCGAAGGAGTTGCGATAATATCGATCCCGCATTTCCTCCGGTTCCAACGAAATATCAAAAGCACGCTGCGCTTCAGGCGATGTAACTAAATTAAAACCTTGTTCATAATAATCATCTAAGGCCGCTGCCGGATCGCCGGACGCGGCATTATTTAAGCGCTGCATTTTATCAAGCAACAGTCGAACATCTCGCCGCGATTGAAAATCACCTTCCGTTAATCCTTTGGGAACAGCAACATCGCGTACTCGAAAATTTGGTTGGTGGGGATCATCCGCAACAACAAACGGCGCATGATTGGCGCCTAGGAAGTTAGGCCCACCACTACGCGACATGCGGGGCATTGAGAAATAGTTGGGCAGGTTGGTTTGACCGCCTAATTCGTGACTGACCACAGATCCAATGCTCGGGTGAAAACTAACAAATGCGCCACATCCCACGGGAATGCGCGGCGGCGCACCGGTTGTCATATAGTGATTGCCGGCTCCATGATTGCCTTGGTTGTGGCGAATGGAGCGAATCATCGCATATTTATCGCTAATCGCCGCCAAGCGTTTCATATGTTCCGAGTAATGGATGCTCGTGTTACAGGTTGCGACGGTACCAAAATCACCACGGATTTCAGTCGGAGCATCGGGTTTGGGATCAAACGTTTCAAAATGTGTGGGCCCGCCATCCATCCAAATCAAAATACAGCGTTTAGCCGATTGTCGACGTGGACCATCGGCGACCGCAACAGCTTGATTGCGCAAGGCGTTTACAAGGCCGCCGCCAAACAGGCCGCCCAAGCCCAATTTGAGAGAATGGCGGCGAGTGATTCCGGCACAGTTCGAATATTTCGTCATTATTTATTTTGCCAATGGCTTGTGAGAACAATGGGATCGATGTCTCTATAATATCGGATAACTCCATATTGGGCGAAGGTTAATCACGACACTTTTTCTCCTAGTTATTCCCCCATTAGGGTTATTTGGAGCCTATTAACCGTGACTTCGCTACTCTGCTTTAGGCCACAAGGCGTATCCAGCAACTTTGGTGCGCACTTGCCACAACGTTTTTCCAGCGGTTATATATAGAGTTTTCATGTCCGCGCCCCCAAAACAACAGTTGGTAATCATATCCTCGGGAACTTTAATGATTTCCAACAGCTTGCCTACTGGTGAAAACACGTAGACCCCAGCGATATTGTCAAGATTTTGTAGTGGGTATTTTCGGTTCGCGCCGGCGGTCACATAGAGGTTACCAACACTGTCCATACACATTCCATCGCCGCCCCGCCCAGCACCGAAATCATGCAACTCGCGTGCTTTACCGGATGCGAGCCCCGCCTCATCTAGAGCAAACGCCCACAGCTTTCGTTGCGGCACGGTTGGGTTGTTGTCAACGACATAAAGCGTTTTTTCATCTTGCGTGATTGAGATGCCATTGGGACGAGAGACTGTTTTATTGTCCAGGATACGAACTAAGCCCGTACCATCTGAATTCACTCGATAAACACCTTCCACCGTCAGTTCCAACATACTGCGATCCGGCGAGTAGTAAGGATCGGTAAAATAGATTCTGCCCGACTTATCAATACATAAGTCGTTCAGGCTGTTGAAGCGATCACCTCCATAGTTATCCGCTAGGACTGTCTGTTTTTTACTGATTGGATCAATACGAACCAATCGCCGGCCGCCGAGGCCACCTTTTTCGTTTCCCTGACAAGCAATCAAAAACCCATGAGCATCAAACATCAATCCGTTTGCACGACCACTGGGATTTAAGAAGGTGTCCGCTACGTCGGCACCTGGTGCCAGACGTAAAATGCGATTGTTTTGAATGTCGGTATAGAATACTGAGCCATCGCGATGATAGGCAGGGCCTTCGGTAAATACTAATTCATTGACCGAAGTTACCTCGGACTCGACGATGCCGCTTTCCTGAGCTGCGAGTGAATACCAGGAGCACATGCTCAACAAAACCGCCAACACTTTTGCTTGTCTGACCATCGTGGACAATCCTTTTTATGAAATAGACCTGTTTATATCACGTCTATTTTACAACGGATTGAACGCCAATATTAGTGGTGCGGCGAGGCGGATTACCGTGACTAAGAAACTCGAATTACGGTAGCCTCATACGTGCCGTCATCGTGCAGATCAATGATGCGAAACCCTGGTGGTAAATCTTCCGTAGCGAACTCCGCTGAATTCACTTTGAATTGAACCGATGTACTCGGCGTCGTTACAACCGTCGCTTGAAACAACTCCGTCTGAAATTCTTGGTGCACATGACCACACACCACTAGCTTGATATGCTCGAACCGCTCCACGAGATTGGCAAACGGAATGAAAGAGAGTAGCCCTAATTTATCAACCCACTCGCTGCCAACAAACACGGGAGGATGGTGCATAAACAATACCGTCGGTTGATTCGACGATTCTAAACGACTCTCTAGCCATTGCCATTGGGGTCCATTTAAATCACCTTCGACTGCCCCATCTAAAAGTGTGTCCAGCCCAATCAATTGCCACTCGCCCACTTCATCGACAAACGTCACCACTGCGGGGCAACCATTAATCCGATCACCGAATGCCTCACGCATTCCATCACGCATGTCGTGATTACCAGGTATCACCCGTAGTTTGTCTTCCCACGGCGTCAAGATTTCACGAACCATGTGGTAGGCATCTGGCCCTTCTTCGTGGACCAAATCACCCGTAACAATCATACGATCACATTCCATATAATTGTCTTGGATTAATCGCAAAACACGTTTTAGCGAATCATGGGTCTGGCAGCCAAGCAATTCCTCCGACGGATTCGTCGATAGATGTGTGTCGGTAATTTGTACGATTCGCGCCACAGTCGGATTTCCTAGCTTCCTATTTTCCCGGCTCAACCTCTTTGGGAACCGTTGTTATAAACAATGGTTTGCTGCTATACGTCGCTTTCATCACAAAATTTAGCGATATGTTTGCCATCACGCTAACTTGCTGTCTTTCGACCTTTTCTATTTTATCATCGGCAACCAACGTAATATGACCTTTGGTTTCTTTGCCGGTAATTAAGATTTTACTTTTGCTGCCGTCCAACTTAACCCCTTTTGGCAGTGTATCTCCCCATACTGAGCTAAGATGTTTGAAAAGTACATCTAAGGAAATATTCTTGTCAAATCCTTCTGCGCGTGTCATTTCAACATCAATCCGCACTTCCTCGCCTGGCCTCAGCGTAATTTCTTGCGTGCTCAATTTCAACGATTGAATGTCACTCGGCGCCTGAACCGAGACCGTATGCACCTCGACTGGAAAATGATTGCGGCCACCGCCGGGCATATACGTTTCTTGATACGCAAGTGCGTCCACTTCAACAACATCTTCCTCGTCACCGTCCACTGCAGTACCATAGATCCGCACATTGGCTGCCCCCAACGGCGCACCCTTGGCCGCTTGGAAAATAATGCATCCATCAGCCGCATCCCCAAGAATCCGACCGGCAAAAGCAGTCACGCCGGTTGGCATCCCAGAAACATGAAGTTGCACTTCACCGGTAAATCCGTTGAGCCGCTTGGTACGGCAGAATACAACACCTCCCGTACCTGGCGAAGTCAGGGTCTTGGCCGTATCTAACAACAATTCAAACGAGGGGCGGCTATGCGTAATCTCCAACGCATAAACAAACTCAGCACCACCACGTAAGTGGCGATCATAGACAGCGATATAGTAAATGCCGTCGTTGGGTACAACATAGTTCTCGATCCGCGAATCCCAATAAGTACGCCGTCCAAACTGAAAATCATCCGCCGTTTTAAGCTGCCCGCCTGCTGAATTTTCTAACACCAAATAACTATCAAGCATCGATTGCCGACGTCGAGCGATTATTTCAAACGATATTTTGTCCCCCTTTTGGGCTGCAAACTGATAATAATCAATATCCGCTTCACTGCTAACGCGACCATTAATGACTGCCGGTATTTGAATCGGCTGAGCATGTTCTTTGTCATTGTTGTCTGTGGTGGACTCCAGCAATATGGTTTCCTCTGAAACATAAACCGCCACCGGATCAAACACTTGTTGTTCATCCTTCAAGGACAGCATTTGTGGCCCCAGAGGCAACCCTGTAGTAACTGGAACATATGTAATCATCTTGTCAGTCGGCACACTCTCACCAATCAATTCAAACGTCGTCGGCTTCGTCGCAGAAATTGCCAGGGGGAAAACATTGGTGGCAAACGGTCGATTTAACACGTCGATAGCGTAGTTCCAATATTTGTTGCCCGTAAAACGCACATCTCGAACTTCGAGGTAATATTCCCCCACTTGCTTAAATTCAACCACCATAAACGGATCCGCCGCAAAATAATTATCATTGGCCGCGATGGTCGAGCCCTGACTGTTTTTGATCGTAATCATCGGGTCCGCGTGTTTCTGAAGATCATGAATACGATCTTGCAGTCGCATGCAGCGGCAATGAAAAACTAACTGAGTTGGAGCGTCAATTGAAAACTTAAAATAATCGCGGTCTTCTACCTTCTCAATCACTCCGGTAAGCGTTGCTGGAATCTCAAACACCATCGCTTTTTCTGACGAATCTGATTTGAGATCTTCAAAAACCACCTTGTCCCGTGTCACCACAATTTGGCCAACGGTGCTCACTCCGCGGGGAGTCAATAACTTGAACTCTCGAACTCCCGGAGCGGCGTTGGCCGTTGCGGTAAATCTAATTTTGAGTGTGGTGAGCGACGGTTCCGTCGGCTTTACACCTTCTTTCACTGGGGGCAACTCCGGATGAATCACTTCACCAGACAACCCCTCACCCGAGATGATAACTTGATTCGCTCCCCACATGCTGTAACGTGATTGAACTTCTAGCTCACCCGTAGTGCCGATTTGGACCGCGATTGGCTGCAACGTCATCAACATTGGATACGATGTTTGCGCTTGTACCCCGATTGCAAAGAAAAGGCCAAATAAAAACGTGCCAGCGAGTCGCTTCACGATCACACTCCTCAAAGATAGCAATCTTCTGTTATTGGATATAAATGAATTGTTTGGAATTGATTAATGCCCACAAGAGGTCTTCGCAACCTTCTTTGATAGTAGGCGCTTCGGAAACAATTTGTTTGCACAGAACCTGTTCGTCCACCGTCGCCGCGCGAGACAGTGTCGCCATAAAAATATGAGCGATGACTTCCTCAACAGGAGCTTCCGCTGCTAACAATTTTCCTAAGTGGCTCTGCGGGTCACTAATTTTTTTTGCAATTGTATCGCCGTTGAGTGTGTGCAACGCCTGTGCCAAATTCTCATCCGGTGCACGCTCGCACTCACAAACACTCACACGCAACGGCTTTCCAAATGTCTTCAAAAAGTAGTTCGGGTAATTCGTGTCCGGTAATTCAATCGCCAGTGTCCCCGGTGGTAAATCCTTAAACTTCGTCGCCGTTCCCGTCGCCGTGTTGATCGCATCGAGCAAGGATTCAGCTGGCATTCGTTTCGCATGATAAAATGCGTAGTATTTACCTGCCGACGCATTCATTTCCGTCGGTTCGGAACCTAGTTGGTATGTTCGCGACGTCATAATAACCCGAATCAGCTGTTTTAAATCGTAACCGCTTTTTTCAAACGAAGTGGCAAGCGCGGCGAGCATTGCTTTATTGCTCGCTGGATTGGTAGATCGCATATCATCAACCGGTTCTACGAGCCCCCGTCCCATCAAATAGCGGACATACCGATTTACCACACTTTTGGCAAACCATGGGTTTTGGGTAGACGTCAGCCAAGAGGCCAGCGGAATCCGGCGATCCAGTGAATGCTCGATGACGTCGCCATGTAGAACTGTCGGTTTCATTGTTTCCCGCGTGCGCGGATGTCGTACGTCACCTGTTGGATTTACGACAACGACCCTCTCTCGACCAAACAACCCAAACTCTTCGCTGTTCTTAGTGCCTACTCTCGAGAAGAAAGCAGCCATGCCATAATAATCCGCTTGGCTGTAGCTTTCGAACGGATGATGGTGACACTTGGCACACTCAAGTCGGATGCCCATAAATAACTGCGATGTCGCCTCCGTTAAGTCCGATGAATTTTTATTGATCTGATAGTAATTCGCGGGACCATTCATATACAAAGATCCGCGCGCCTGAATTAGGTCTTTCACAAATTCATCAAATCCTCGATTAACTCGAAACGATTCGCGGATCCAATTGTGTAACGACCACATCCCTTGTTCACCAAGCGTCGCGGAGCTGTTGCGAATCAGGTCCGACCATTTGAGTGTCCAATAGGCCGCAAAGCGATCATTAAAAACATCTTGCGTCGGATCGCCCGTAAGACCTAATAGTTGATCTATCAACTTGGTGCGTTTATCAGGATCGTCCAAATCTAAAAACTGTTGTGTCTCGGACGGTGTCGGCAAGCCGCCGATGGCATCGAGGTAAGCGCGGCGGACAAATGTTGAATCATCACACAGCAGGGAAGGTTGAATTCCTAATTCTCGGAATTTCTCGCCCGCAAATTTATCCACTAAGTTGTCTTCCGACCACTCCTGCAGGTCGACCTCCGCATGATATGGAATCGTCACCATAAACGTCGTTGCTTGACCTTCAAACCGCACCATGACACCCGCTTGGCCCCGACCCAGTGTTTCTACTAATCCAGCCGTTGAAACCTTCAAGAGTCCATCATCCAATGAATCATATCGCGCCAACGCGGTTACATCTCGCGTGGTCCCATCGGAATAGGTCGCTCGGATTTGAAGCTGTTGCATGCTACCGACTTCAGCAACACGGCGACCAGGTGTAGCTACTAGGTCGACTACTTCCGGTGAGTCCTTCGCCGGGCCTTGAGCACCACCGCGAACCCACTGAACCAAGGTGTTATACATCACTGAACCAACCTTGAGCCGTTTACCACCACCGTGAGGCAATCGCGCCGTGGGTTTCAAAACAAACAAGCTATTCTCAGGACGAATATAGTCCACTCGCCGTTCTAATTGATCCTTTACAATCGCTGCGAAATCTTTGCTTGGATCATAGCCAAAGACAGAAAGCACAAATCCCCCTTTGCCATGCTGACTCGCGTGGCAAGCTCCCATATTACAACCCGCTTTGGAAAGAACTGGTTGGACACTGTAGTGGAAATCTACCTCCGGGTTTTCCGTAATGTCAGCAACAATTACAGATACAATCCTCTTGCTGCGGCCGACTCGAATCTGAATCTCGGCCGTGCCATTAGCAACCGCTAATAACAAACCCACTTGATCTACCGTCACGACATCCACATTCGAGGATGTATATTTCGCGGTGTGTGTTAAGTCAGCGCTGTCTATCCGAATTTCATCCGACTTGGTCGCTGTGATGACTAATTGAGCCTGAGCAAAATTACCGTTGAGTAATACTTTGCTCGGCAGCACGGCAAATTTAGCTGCCGCCGTCACCTCGGCTGGAAGCAAAGCCGCCGAGAGGAGGCTCAACGCCATGATCATCGTGCAGTAATTATTTTTCATTGTTCCGTGCGTTGGCAATAGTTTCTAGTGTATTCGCAGACACGCGTCGTTAATTCAAAGCCCACGCAATCGCATTCTTCAACAACACGTTCATGGTTTTTGTATCAAAATCTTTGATGTGCCCGAGGGATGTATAAAAAGCTCGCCCTCCAAAAATTGTCTTATTCGTCCAAGCGATTGGCTCCATTGGTTTCCCCGGTATTGTGCCTGACAGTATCGCCTGGGTGGAACTTGACAACGGATTTACCTGATACAGCGACCCTATCGTGGTGAAATCTTTGAGGTCAAGGCCGTTAAGAATCTCGTGCTGGCACAACGCCGCAACGGTTGTCGTTTTTCCGTTACCGTGGTGATTCGCATAATTCCCTCCCCAAATCTCTTGGTCAAATTTTTCCCAAGCCACTAGGCCTTCCGGCGGCGCTTCACCTCGTAACGAAAACGCATGGCTTGCTGTTCGAATACCAACCACTGGTTTGCCATTTTCCATATGCTGTCGGACTGCCTGTAGTTGGTCCTGTGGAAGAACTCGGCGGCGAATACTAATCAGTAGTAAATCCGCCTGTGTGATCGCGGGGATCGAATTGGGTAAAGCATTGCGTTCGCCTTGGCCATCTTCATCACAATGAACAATCGTCACTTTGTAATCTTGCCCCAGATGCTCTAAAGCAAATCGCGGCAAAGATTCGTTTGTTCGATATTCGCGTTCAGCAATCAGGATAACAACGTGCTTTCTGGTATCTGTTGAAAATACAAACGGC
>JABJJO010000127.1 GCA_018660825.1 Planctomycetaceae bacterium
CATGGCTCCATCGCACGACGCAACAAAACCCGTCGGCGAGTGGAACAAAGGACGAATCGTCTGTAAAGGCACGGTCATTCAACACTGGCTTAACGGCAAGAAAGTCATCCACTTTGACTATTCAGACTCAAAGTGGGCATTCAATGTCGACATGCTGGAAAAACGCGGAGCCAAACTACCGGCACGTGGAGCCAATCTTTCGTTGCAGGATCACGGCAATCCGGTCTGGTACCAAGCGATCAAACTGCGGAAGTTGCCCGCCAACGAAAAGTTGAATATGGACCCGGTGAATCCTGCCAAGATTGCTGACGAAATTCTTGAAGCAGAACGAAAAAAACTCGAGGGCATCGTTAATCGTCGCAAAAAATAGCCCACAGCTTCGATACCTTCAATCTTTGACTACGATTATGTTTTTAGACGAGGAAACAGACATCATGCGGTTATGGTTTGCTCTGCTCTTGATGTTCACGACATGTATCTCTCTGACTGCAGAGGAGACTGCCTCTGGAGTCGTTGGTCCACTGGACAATGATGGGATGTATGTCATTACATCTCAAGGGCAGACCGAAGTTCGCTGGAACCAGGCAACTCAGGTCGCCATCAAAATCAATTTTCGAAACTTCAAAGTCGTGGACAACAAAATCACGTACCCCATTCATTCCTCCTCATTAAAACAAGAAATCCTACTGCCAAAGAAACAGGCTTACGCGAGGTTCGATCGAAGCCGATTCGATCCGGATGAAATCCAACACTCCAACCTCGTTCCCCGAGGAATGAAGCTGTCCTTTACGCCGCTGGACGATCATCTCCCGACCGCCGAAGAAAATTATTTTGCAGGCAAAGTCGACCTAGAAGCGAAAACCTGCACCATTGGCCAGAAAACCTACACCATCAAAATGGTATCCGGCCAAACAGATGTGTTACTTTATGACGTCTGGGGCACGAAGGATTGCAAGCCGTTTATCAACCGTGCTACGGTGATCGGTGAACAACAGGGAAAATCACTGCTCGCCAAAGAAATCCATCTAGAACCGCTTGGTGACCAAACACTACTGGACGACCCCAAGCGGCCACGATATCTGTTTATTGGTGATTCGATCTCTGGTAATTACAACCAAGGTTTACGATCGGCATTATCCGGCAAATTTAATTTACATCACCCACCCACCAACTGTGGTCCTACCGGTAAAGGGGCATCCAGCATTCTGGATTGGCTTGGGGATTACAAGCAGCCTAGTCGGCACTGGGATGTGATTTCTTTCAATTTCGGTCACTGGGACTCTCAGCAGACGAAGGAGGGTTATCAAGAGAATCTTGAAATCATCGTTGGAGAATTACGCAAAACAGGGGCTAAGTTAATTTGGGTTACCACCTGTCCGGTCCCCAACGGATACGCACAGGCCTCCGGCCTGACTGCGACGGGCAAAGCTCCCGGTAGAAAGGCTGGCGTAATGGAAAAATACCTTAATCCATGGGCCAACGAGGTAATTAAGAAGTATCCGGAAATTTCAATCTGCGATCAGTGGCAATACTGCAAAGAACACGAACAGGACAGCTTCAAGCAATGGTGGTCAGGTAAAAATGTGCACTTCAACCAGGCAACCGGCCAGCAACTTGGAGAATTTCTTGCTGCACATGTTCTTCGTGTCTGGGACAAATAGCCTGGCATTCACCTTGCAGGTGATCACTTTTTACGAGGATCATAGATCGGGTCGATCATTTCTCCATTCACGTCGTTCCATTTATCCGTGAGAGATTTCAGGATCTCTGGTTTGATGCTGGCCAGGTCAGTGGACTCAGACAGGTCGCTCTTAAGATTGTAGAGCTGCCATTTTCCCGAGCCATTACGGCCAGGTTCCAGCACGGTTTTCCAGTCACCTTGTCGCAATGCCTGCTTATTGCCGGTGCGCCAATAAAGAAATTCGTGCGGACTTCCTTGGCGGTCACCCTGAATGTAGGGAAGGAGGTTGACACTGTCGAGCTTTGTCTTTGGCAAGGGAGCATCTGCTAGCGCTGCAAATGTGGCCAATAAATCAGTCGAAATGACGGGCTCGTGGTATTCCTGATTCGGAGAGATCACGCCTTGCCACTGCATCATAAAGGGGATGCGAATTCCACCCTCGTACAACTGTCCTTTTCCACCGCGGAGAGGGAGGTTGCTGGAGGTCAGTTCCTTGGTGGGGCCACCGTTATCACTGAGAAAGACGATAATCGTATTTTCCATCAATTTATTTGCTTCGAGTGCTGCCAGGACTTCTCCCACACTGTCGTCTAAATTCGCCAGCATGGCTGCAAATATCCGTCTGTGGATATCTTGGATAGAGTCAAATTTTTTCATGTAGCGGTCCGCACCCTGCAGCGGACTATGGACAGCGTTATACGGTAGATAAAGAAAGAAGGGGCGATCGCTGGCGCGGTTAATAAAGTCGACGGCCTCGCGCGTCAGCGCATCAGTGAGATATTCTTTTTCTTCCACCGGCTGACCACCACGGATAATCGGGTTGTCCGCATCATAATCCGGTTCGTTGCCACCCATGTGATCGGAGTAGATTAGTTTTTCATTTTTGCTCTGCCAGCGTCCTGTCAGGCCATTGGGTAAACTTTTACGTCGCAGCATCGTAGTCACGCCCTTATAGGGCGGAGCAACAAAATAGTGTCCTTCATGCATGAAGCCGAAAAACTCGTCAAATCCTCTGCGATATGGGTGATAAGCAGCGGTACCCCCGAGGTGCCACTTACCGAACATGGCGGTTGTATAGCCAATAGCCTGCAGCTGGTCGGCAATCGTTTTCTGACCGGCCGGCAGCCCAGCAGCAGGGTCTTCGTTTCGATGACCAATCGGATTGAATTCATATCCAAATCGGGATTGATAGCGACCGGTTAGCAGCCCAGCACGTGATGCACTGCAGAAGGCAGCCGTCACATAACCATTGGTAAAACGCACTCCGCCGGCGGCAATCGAATCGATATGGGGTGTTGGAATTTCTCTGTTGCCCTGGCACCCAAGTTCTCCGTAGCCTAAATCATCGGCTAAGAGGAGGACGACATTCGGCTGGCGATCAGCAGCAAACGTGTTAATATTGCCTATGGATGTGAATGCCGCCAAAAATAGTAGGTACGTCAATAATGAGTTAGTCGGCTTCATTTATTACTCCATATTAAATTATTCTCGCCAAACTTTTCGAGAACTCTCGGTTTCGACAGATAAGAGAATTTGCTGATCGGGATTATACCATGCTCACGGTGGCAGCTAGATGAATGTCTTGCTTTCTGAGCTCGTACTTCCGCTACCGAAACGACCGTCGTTCGTTTCAATTTAAGGATATCCTAACGAATGTAGCCCTGTACCCATCCTCGGGAAGCCTGAGGGGGGATCTGGTCAGCAGCATCGGTGCCATCTGCTAGGCGAAAACCAACCGCCAACGGAAAGCGACCCTTGGGAGCAATGCCGCTATAAGGACCTTGGCCCCAAAAGCTGCCATCCGCTACCATGTCAAAGAGGACAACCTTGCCGCCGCGGACTTCTATCTTTCCCAGCAACTGGGCCTCGTATCCTCGTTTACCGTCGGCGGTTTCTAGGTGGACCGTACCTCGTAGTGTCGTACCGTCAAAAGTGATCTTCAATTGACGTATCTCCTCCTTCTTCCACATCGGTGGTTCGCCACGGGTGTTGTCGACTAAGTGAAAACGGACAATGCGCTGCTGTAAACTCTGCGTCACTTGCCCCTTGGTGAGGGCCTGCTGCTCGGCCGCAGAAATCCACAGATTGTCACGCGAAAGTGAAGATTGAAATATTTTTTTCCAGCGGTCAGTTGTTGGTAGGTAACCCCCGAGCACGCGTGCCTGGACACGGACGACACAGCCCCCTTTAGGCGGGCTAGGATTGTAACGAGCGTCCAGCGTACCGGGAGAAATCGGCGTCACAGCAGAAGGTACCTTGAATTCCTGTAGACGCTGCTGCATCAGGCGATTGAGCTTCTCTGGATCGCGATTGTTGTTGTAAAGTAAGAGCGTGCCGTCCGCTGAGGCAATGTAGAATCCCTGAGTGGTCGACTGAAAGTTACTGCGAGGCCCCTGCCCTGCAATCTTGCGATAGAATTCTCCCTCTGCATCCTGCTGGCGACGCTGATAGGCCTGGTCGATAGCGACAGCGATAAACTGCGTACGGAGCATCGTGACAATCTTGGGGTGGGCAAATGTCGACGCACGGTCGAGGACACCGTTGTTTCACGTGCAGCCCAGTGGGTGTCCGTCCATTGCCCAGATGAAGATTGGTTTCTTTTCGGTAATCGCCCGCCGCTGGGCATCAAGCAATGACGTCCGCCATGGAATCGTGCGCCACAGTTCATCGTCAGCCGGCTGCAATTGTTTGTGCAACTGGCGAAATCGCTGTTCTGTGAGAACTTCCTCAGCGGAACTAAGCGAAATGAAGCCTGGCAAACAAATTGTTAGCGTGAGCGCAAGTGCCGGTAGATACGGGCGGTACATGGGATTACTCCTTCTAGAAGAATGTTCGTATTGCCGTAACATCAATTGGACGCTTACGGCTTCATTGAAACATGATTGACTGTAAGTAATTGTAGCAATATAGAAGATTGATTACCTAGACTTGCCTCAGGCCTGTCAAAAAATGGAGTGTCATCTCCAATTAAAGGTAAGTGTAAAAGACAATCATCTGTTGAATGATCATTTTAAATTGATACGTCAAACCGAACATAATATTACTGCGTAAGAAAGTTGGCTAGATCTTCCAAAACCGAAAATGAACGTTGAGCCTCCCAAACCGATAAACCGGCAAGATGTGCTTGGGCGTTTAGGTCTGATCATGGATTAAATCATGGGTTCTATATCGCTCATTACCGTAACAACAAAACGGGGTTAGCAAAAGATTTCTACGATTGCCGAATACTTTTTTTGGGGGGGCATCCTATTCTGGTAGACTTAAACGAAAGAACTGTTCTGTCCCCGTTGATACATTCATGCCATCCTCACCCCACCGTAAAGTCAAACGGCGTACGACTCGTCGCGATTTTCTGTCCGTGGGTGCGTTGACACCGCTTGGTATTTCCCTCTCCGGTCTGCTAGAAAGTCAATTACAGGCAGGATCGGCACGTAAAGAGGTCAATTGTATCCTGTTATGGATGCTTGGCGGCCCGAGCCATATCGATATGTATGACTTGAAACCGGATGCTCCGGCAGAAATCCGTGGTGAGTTAAACCCAATTCAGACGCGGATACCCGGCATTGAATTAAGCGAATTGATGCCACGGCTCGCTGCCTGTAACGATAAGTTTTCACTAATTCGGTCCATGCATTCCTATTCCGCAAGTCATGGGATGGGTGACCATCACCTTCTCAGTGGTGGTCGGTATACCAAAGATTTCATGCCTCCTTGTTTTGGCTCTGTATTGCAGTGGCAACAGGCCAATGGAATGCCCGGAGGTGTCCCTCCGTATGTTCAGTTGGGTGATATGAAAAGTACGAACTTCGGCCGACAGGGACAAGCAGGTGCATTGGGCCATCAGTATGATCCATTTCTGGTCGATCGTGATCCCAACAGCAGTAGCTTTAATGTGGAAGCGTTTAGTACGCCCGATACGGTCGGAGTGCACCGTTTTGCCGAACGCCAGACGCTATTAAAATCCGTCGATCAGTATCAGGCGAACACAGAAAAACAAATGCGATTTGCTAAAACACATGACGCATTCCACACTCAGGCGTTCGATCTCCTAACCTCCCAACGCGCTAAGAAAGCATTTGATATTGAACAGGAGTCTGACCGAGTTCGCGATGCCTATGGACGTAATCGAGTGGGTCAAGGGTTGTTGCTGGCTCGACGGTTGATTGAATCTGGAGTCAGGTTTGTCACGGTCAAAGGCTATGTCAAATATGGATGGGATCATCACCCAGAAGTATTTCCGCGATTACGTACGGAAGTCCCGGTTTATGATCAGGGATATGCGGCGTTACTTCAGGATCTGGATGCACGTGGGATGCTCGAGAATACGCTTGTAATTACGGCGGGTGAATTTGGCCGAACGCCGCGTTTAAATTCGGATGCTCGTGGACCGGGTCGGGATCATTGGAGCAAGGCATTCAGTCTGACGATGGGTGGAGGTGGAATTAAAACCGGACAGGTTATCGGAGCAACCGACAAGCACGCGGCGGAAATTACACAACGGCCTGTTTCCGTGGAGGATTACGCCGCAACCGTCTATCACGCGTTGGGAATGAACCCGCAGGCCATTTACCATACGCTCGATGGAAGGCCTACTGCAGCATTACCTCATGGCGAACCCATTGCTGAATTGATTGGGTAAATCAGTCTCGCTAAGTTCGCTCGATCCTGCTGCGGTTGTCAAACAAGGATACACGGAAGAACCACTATAAGTGATTTACCAAAAAGGCGGCCGTAGCCAACAAGCATGTGTACATTTTTGGACTTAGCAGCATGTACCTCTTATTTATAATTTCAGCAATATTATTATGTATTTATTGCGGCAACCAAATTTTATCGGAAAAACTACCGCTGCCCGTACAATAGTATTCGCAGGCTGTAGCATGATATAATGTGAAAATCATGTCTGCAACAATCCAAAAACTCACAGCTTACCCAATCAAATCGTTCGATGGTGTGGACCTCGAACAAGTGACCATCCTTCCCTCCGGTGGTATCCAACACGATAGGCTATTCGCATTCACCGACACAGATGGCAATTACTTTAACGGTAAAAACTACACACAAATCCACCGCTTTGAAACGCATTTCATCAATACGTGGCACAACATCGTATTAGTAGACAAACATGCCAACCAGCGCGAGTATTTTGACTTAATAACAGATCAACAACCTATGCTGAAATGGATTCAACAAATCGAACCCGCGATAGACGACATTGAAGAATCCACTAATTGTGGAATAACTGATGATCGTGATGCACCTGGGCCAACAATTATTTCCACTGCCACTCTAAAAACCATCGCCTCGTGGTTCGACGATATCACTGTCGACAGCGTCCGTCGCCGATTGCGCTGTAACATTGAAGTCGATGGCGTCCCGGCATTTTGGGAAGACAGGTTCCTCAACGGGAAACAAGTATTACATATCGGCGAGTTACAGTTTCTGGGCACCACTTCTTCCCAGCGGTGTGTCGTCCCAACACGAGACCCTGATAGCGGCGAACCCACCACGGATTTTGCAAAAACCGTCCGTACGCGCCGCGAACAAACCCTACCCGCGTGGTCCGATCGCTCGCAGTTCGATCATTTTTTTCGGCTCGCAACCAATACTATAATCGCCACCGATTGCCACGGCGGAACGATCAATGTCGGCGACCAGGTTACCTAGAGGGGTTTCTAAATCAGAAGCCCCCCAGCACTTACCACGGCAGTTCCATTTGCGAAACGATTTGTGAGGCCAGTTTACGAATGACTTCCTGCTGAGCCGTCACTAGAGATTGACCGCCCTCAGGTAAAAAATTTGCCGCTTGGCTAATATAAATGCTCTCATCCAACGGAATCTCGCTCCGCTGAATCAACTGCTGTCCACGGCGGTCGATCCATGAAATCTCGACAACCATCTGTACTTCAATATCGCGTGCATCATCAAAGGTGTTTTCGGTAATCACTCGCTTATCTTCATCGACAATCTGGGCCCGAAATACACTGTCCGCCTGCTCCCGCGAAACCACCTTATACGGCGTGCGAACTTCGATTTCTTTGACAACCGCCTCGGTCAACCGCTCTCCTAATCCCTGACGAAAACTCTCAGATTCGATGATTGGTACGTGCACCGTACGCACATCCGGTCGGAATAGATTCTGATTGCCAAGCTTATATCCCGCACAACCACAAAGCCACAAACAAATACCCAGCAGTAAACTACGACGGCAAACGGAAATCATCTGTGCTAATGTCATCACATACCCCAGAACTAACGAATCACACTATCAGGACTCGTTGCGATCAATGGCTTCACCGGATCATCGTCCGGAAACAAATCAACAAGCCACTGAATCGGTTGAGTTGGTTTCGCTGGCCGATGCTTGAGTTCATTTAGCCGAGCGAAGGCTCGATCGGCAAATGGCGTGTCGTAATAATTTTGAGCAATCTCGCGATAATACACTCGAGCCGCGCCTACCTCGTCTTTGCGTTCATAAAATTTCGCCACCCACCATTCGCGTTCTGCCTTTAAATAGCGAATCTCTTTGGCAAATTTATCCCAGGTGCCTGACTCTTGAGGCGCCTTGTCGGGGAATTGCCGGCGTATCGCACGTATCAACTTCTCGCCTTCATCCAAGTACACACCAGAATATTCTGGGCCACGATACAAAACAACCTTTGTCTGCAGCAACAACATGTGCGCCACAAATTGATGCTCGCTGCTCGGAAATAACTTAACCAAGTCCGTTAACGCTTCATGAGCCTTTTCCGGTTTATTAATCTGCAAATAGGAATGTGCCATTAACATCGTCGCGTCATCAGCAAAATCGCTCGTGGGATCATCATCTCGGATGCTATTCAGAATCGCCAACGCCTTATCAAATCGATTGTTAAACGGCATCGACTCATCTGTTAAATTAAACGCCCAAAACCCCTGCGATCGCTGTTTGTCTGCTTGCAACCACATCTGGGCGATTGCAAATCGATTACGCTGAATTGTGACTAGATGTCGAGTGTGCTCGTACTTTTTGAGCAACTCTCGGTACAACTCGGAAACTCGTGAATAATACTTAACAGCATAATACCCTTCAGATGCCATAAACAACGCATCTTCCTCGAGTGCCGAATCTTCCCAATGGCCAGCCGCCTCTAAATACTGCTTGCTCGCTTTCACAAACAAATTTCCCGCCCGTCGTAGTTCTTTTTCATCGTGTCCAGCGGCTTCACGTAATCCTCGAGCGTCTTGGTACGTTCGTTCTGCAGTAGCAAATACCTTACGAGCCTCCTCTGTCTGCTCACCAACACCGATCGCTCGTGCAATGACACTCTCTATATTCTCTGGTGCCTGTTCCGGCGGCGCTTCAGAAGCTACGGTACCTGGTTGCACATGTCGAACTCGAGCGTATTGTGCCACGGGAGATTCCCACGTTGCTCCGTATTCGCTGCTCGGAACCAACAATGAATTCGCATTCCGAGTCATCAGCGAACTGCAACCTGCACCGCTGCACATAACAACTGCTACACATAAACCCAAGCGCCACGAATAAGGCGTTAATGTAGCAAATCTATTCCACAATCGTTCGTCGGTCATTTTGGACTTCCTTGTCCAGCAACTGTAGGCATCAATTGATACATACAAGTCATACGTAAAATGTAAGTTATTTATGTTTTACGAGCATACACTCGGTTGAACTAACATGCCTAAAAAGGGAATCATCCGCGGACGCTTACCAAGTAAATGTGACATATAGTTATTCATCAACCCTCGCAATTCACCATTAACCGTTGTTGAAATCTCTGGTAAATCAGCACTCAAGCCAACGTCCGCTGCCACCAATTGTCGCATACCAACAATCACGGGCCACGTCACACTAACTACCTGTGCCTGACCTCGGCGACAACCTTGACAAAGTATGCCACCAGTTATCTGTCCAAACGGTATTCGTCGATTCTCTGACACCTTTAATCCACAACTGCTGCAGTGATCCAGCGTTGGCAATAATCCAAGAAAACGCAATGCGTTGAGCTCGAATCGAGCAATCACTGTCGCTGGGTTTTGCATGTCATCTAATCGACAGATCGTGTCTTGAGCTAAATCATAAAGATCCGTATGTGGATCCCCTAAATCAGTCAACGATGCCAACAATTCGGCAACATAATACCCTGCATAAAGGTGAGGTAAGCTACTATCCGACGCTCGAAAACGCCGCTGCACCTTAGCCTCAGTCAGTAAATCCAACGAATCGGAGGATTTGTGAAGAAAGAGTATGCGAGATGTCGTTAACAGGTCAATAGCAGACTCAAATGCGCTTTTCGGCCGCCGCGCACCTTTGGCCATAGCAGCAATTTTTCCGAAATCTCGCGTGAACATAGTCACCACACAGCTCGATTCGCTAAATTCGACCACGCGAATCACAATTGCATCTGTTTTTTCAATTGCCATATCTAACAGAACCCTTTACAAGCCCTCAGAGCCCAATCGCACACTACACCCCTATTAGAGCCCTCAAATCCTCAGCGGGCACTCGGACTTTGTTGAAATCAAGACGCGTTATTGCCAAATTCCAATCGCAATCGTTCGATACGACGTTTAGTAGCCGCAACTACCGTGATACGAATTTGATCTAACGTAATTTGTTCATTCACACTTGGAATATACCCTAAGTGATGTACCACTAAGCCCCCCACCGTATCGACTTCGTCCGGTTCCGGCAACTGCACCGACAAAGCAACATTCACCTCATCAATATGAGCACGGCCTAAAACCTCAGCAACTGAGTCAGTTATCATGAAGATTTCCTGTGGTTCATCGTCATCTTCATCAATAATTTCCCCCACAATTTCTTCAATCGCATCCTCCATCGTGACCAAACCAATAACCGTGTTGTATTCATCAATGACCATCGCCAAGTGTGTATGCGTCTTTTGAAAATCCCGCAATAAATCATCTACCGCTTTGGTACTCGGTACAAATTCCATCGGTCTCAAAATATCTCGCAATTCAGGCAGGTTTTTCTCTCCGGTGTCCGCTAAAAATGTTAATAAATCCTTTACGTACAATGTGCCAATTACGTTATCGAGATTTTTTTCATACACTGGCAAGCGAGTTCGCCTCACTTGGTTAAAAAACTTCAAAACTGCGTCCCATGACGTATCGACTTGTAGTGCATCAATCTGCGACCTAGAAGTCATCACATCCTTAACGTCAACGTCACCCAGTTCCATAACACCTTCAATCATATCCCACTCGTCTTCTTCCACGAGTCCATCTCGGACGCCCGCTGTTACAATCGAGCGAATCTCGTCTTCTAATGCCTCTTCGTCGTCTGCGGCTGGCTGCTCACGACCCGACAAACGCCACGCCAATGCTGCCACAGCATGCACGCCCAACGTAAACGGACTCATCAACCATGTCAGCCCCTTCCAGAAAAACCATGTATGATAGATGATCGGCGACGACCATACGGACACCAGCGCTCGAGGGATCCACACTCCAATCGTCAACAACACCAAGGAAATGGATGCCAAAGACACCCACCATTGGCTAAAGGCAACCGCACCATTCTCATCTGCCGCCGGAATTTGTAGCAATTTCAGCAACCCAAACGGATTCTGTTGAACAACGCTGCTTTGGGATGATGCAACACTCGCAGCCGGAGCAACGATTACCGCCAAAGCTAAACAGATAAACACCACCGACCCCGCTAAGGCACACAACGTTTCCGACGCTAATGAAATAGCTTGATAGCGATCGCGAACGGTATTAAAGAAAGCAATATTCCCTCGGCGACGGCAATAGTTTTTAAGATCCGACCGCGAGAAATCATCAAACATTTTAGTACCGATTGCTCCGATCGCCAATAAAACGGCGCCGAGAATCGCACATGTCATTAAGGTGCCCTGAGACAGCACTATAATCTCACCTCATAAAACATTAAAACAAATACAACTTACCATTTTACGACAATTATACTAATCCGTGTTATTTAATGGCCCCCGTTATGTTCGATGCTCAATCGAAAACTGCCGCAAATGACGTCGCTCTGCCGCTTGCATCTCAATTTTTTTCTGGGGATCTTTGTCGTCATACCCCACCAAATGCAACGTTCCGTGAATAACGTATAACAACAATTCATGCTGTGTTGACCAACCATACTCTTGGGCAACCGTCGCTGCCATTTCAGCGCTCACGATCACTTCCCCTTCCAAATGCCCCGCAGCTTGTTCTAGCACAAAACTTATTACATCGGTCGGGTAATCATGCTGCAAATACTGAACATTCAGTGCATGAATTGTTTCATCATCAACGATCGCTAGGCTAACTTCCCCTTTCCCAATCTCCGCCTCATCAACAACGCCCAGCACCGCTGCTCGTAACTGCTCACAGTCAAACTCATGCTGTGACTGTTCATTGGTAATGAGTACTTTGATCATGGTTCGTTATTTGTAGCCGCTAATCACTTTCCGTTTTCGAATCCTATCAAGCAGTAGCCTGATCTGGGTATTTCACTCGATTGTGCAACAATGCTGTTTCAGTCTTAATCAAACTCGTTTGAATAATGCTTAATTCTCTCAGCGTCAAACCACATTCATCAAACTGACCATCTAACAATCGTTTCATCGCTAATTCACGCACTAGGTGCTCGATCCTAGCCGGTGCAGGATCATCCAGCGAGCGACATGCGCTTTCAACTGCATCTGCGAGCATCATCACGGCCGCCTCGCGCGTCTGCGGTCGCGGTCCATCGTATCTGTAATCTGCTTCATCAACTTCTTCAGCTTGCCCGTTTTCCGATGTTTTGGCCTGATGATAAAAATACTCAACCAACGTTGTCCCATGGTGTTGCATAACAAAGTCAATAATCGACTCCGGCAAATGATGCTTACGACCTAAATCAGCACCATCTTTAACATGCGATGTAATCACCAATCGACTCATCGATGGCAACAACGATTCGTGGCGATTACCTGAAGCACCATCTTGGTTCTCGGCAAAATACTCAGGCTTGATCATCTTGCCAATGTCGTGAAAATAAGCGCCTACACGACACAACAACCCGTTAGCGCCAATCGCCTCTGCGGCAGGCTCACTTAACGTCGCCACATTTAACGAATGCATAAATGTCCCCGGAGCGCGACGCTGCAACTCAGTTAATAATGGGTGTGCCGGATCACCCAATTCCATCAAGCTGATGTCGGTCTGCACACCAAAAACCCACTCAATAATGGGCAACAATCCGGTCATAAAGAATCCAGCCAAGCAAACGCAAAATCCATACCAAGCCGCACCTTGGAACAGGTTGGTAATGTAATTCGCTTCGACAGCTGAACTGCCTAACAACTGATCCCAAAAATCCAACCCCGTCGAGCCAAACGTCTGCCCTGCGAGAATACTTACACCTAGTGTCGTAGCCAGTGTAATCAATCCCCCACCAAAACCAATCACGATCAATCGTAACCGTGATCGCAAACGACCCAGCAGCAATGTAGTCGAAGTGATGGCTGATATTACGATGATATACTCTGCCAATGTACTCCCAGTCGCCACCGCAACAATCAAGGCTACTGTGCTCGACAGTAACAAGGCGGAATCGCGACGGTAACAAATAGTCATAACCATCGTAAACATAACCAACGGTATCAATTCGGCTCGCCAAGTATCGTTGGAAGTCGCCGTTGACAATAATACAACGATAATGACCAATGCCAACAACCGAACCAAACTCTTCGTTTGGTTGACCAACGATGATTCATACACCGCAAGGTATGCCCCGCACAATGTAAACAAAGCCAAGTACATCCCAAAATTTGCCAAGCCATAGCCCAACGCCTGCTCATAATGCGTAGAACGACTGCTGACAAGCTGGTCGTACTCTTGCCGTAATAGCTTAATATCGCTCACCCCAAGTGATTGTGTTGCCGGAGCAAGCATCTGGCCAGGGTGATAGAGTTTGAACTGAGTCGCTACTTGAGAACGTTGAGATTCTCGCTGTTGATTTGATAAGGTAACGTTATACGTCAACGTCATCGAGATCCCATTACCGCGAATCCAAGTGAGTAGCATTTCTTGTACAACTGGAGTGTCTGCTTGAGCAAACATGCCTTCTTCAAGGGCCTGAGCAATGTGAACCGACAAGCCAGCTAACATCGAATCTCGATGTAACACCGCTACGCTATGCAACTCAACATTCTGCTGCTCTCCTGCTTGAGCCTGCGTTAACACTTGAACCATATATTGACTACCTTCGTCGATCTCATGCTCAAGTTCGAGCAACACTCCGTTAGCAATCCATGGTTCAAAAATAAGTGCAAGCACCGCATTAAAACTGCTCTGCCCTTGCTCGTTCGACAACAACAGCTTTAATTGATCATAGGCCTGCTGCTCTTCTTGCTCGCTCATCGTCACTGCCGTCGAGCTATCACTGTCTGCGTCATCTGTATCCACACCCGCATCGGTTTCCGTGTCGCCCTGATTCTCTTCCCTTTTCTCAGTTGCACCTAAATCATGATACAACGATCGCCATATCGCTTGATCTAGGTCCTTAAAGGAAGCACTGCGACCTACCGCGGCTATCGCCTGTTGCAATAACTGCAACTGATCAACCACAGCGCGTGGGTCATGATCATAAACACAGATAGCTTCAGCCACAGCACGTCGCTGACGTGTTTCGGTCTCCACCGGATCTTCTACCTGAAACGCAATCGCCGCGACAATATCTCGCTCCGGAATCATGCCGATACGATACGAAAACGGCGGCATCCAACCAAACGTAATTCCCCACATGATCGCCGCGGCTAGCAGGCACAGTATCAAATGCGACCATGTTTTGCCGCGACTGAACACTGCAGTAAACGTTTTGCGTAGCGATTTTTTCGACACTTCAATCGTGAGCGTACGAGCATGTCGTTTTTTATTAGATCCGCTGTTGGTTTTCATAGTTTCGCAATCAGTGAAATCAATTCAAAGTTCAGCAATAAATGGTTAATCAAGAGCGTTTCTTATTGCGATTGTTCGCTGATTTTTCGGGGTGCGTTTCATACGCAGATACAATCTGCTGTACCAATGGATGACGAACAATATCAGCGGCTGTTAATTCCAAACTAGACACACCTTGGATTTGAGCTAAGCGTCTTGTCGCATCAATTAGACCACTCGATGTGTTTAACGGTAGATCGATTTGAGTGGTGTCGCCGGAAACGACAATTTTTGAATCTGCACCCATACGAGTCAAAAACATTTTCATTTGTGAAACGGTCGTGTTTTGTGCTTCATCCAAAATAATAAACGCTTGGTCCAATGTTCGCCCACGCATGTAAGCCAGCGGAACCACTTCGATAATATCCTGTTCCATAAACTGCTTCATCGTGTCAAATCCGATCAACGACTGCAACGCGTCAAATAGCGGCCGCAAATACGGATTAATCTTGGCATGTAAGTCGCCAGGCAAATATCCTAAACTCTCACCCGCCTCAACCGCGGGACGGACAAGAACAATACGGCGAACATCCTGATGCTTCAACGCTTCCACTGCCATGGCTACCGCTAAAAATGTTTTTCCTGTGCCAGCCGGTCCAACTGCAAACACCAAATCACTATCGCGTATCGCTTGAACATACAATGCCTGACCAGCGGTTCGTGGCGCGATACGACAAGATGAATCCATGACATCAATCTCGATGTCCATCAATTTTGGCTGATTCCCCAAGACCGCTGTCATCACCTGCCTTGTATCCTCAAGAGTCAAAACACCTCGATGTTGCAAAACATCTTTCATCCGTTCTAGGACCTGAGTCGTATCCGCTACGATCAACTCATCACCCGTCACATGCAACAAACCGTCGCGCAGCGATATCGATACCTCCAATTGCTCACGCATTAATCGGAGGTTCTGATCTTGGACACCAAACAACGCAATTGCATCATATTGGCGAGAGAATGGAAGAGTTGCTTCGAACATAAACAGCGAAGAACATTAAAACTAAGATAAGAAAAAGAATTTGCTACCAAACGTAACTATAGTTTAAACCTAGTGGGAATGTCAGTTTGCATTCAGCACAAAGCTATCATTTGAGTGACATTCAAAATCTCAATATGCGCTATTATACCTACTATAGCTATTATTAGTAGTATTCGTGCTAATTAGTGGGTGGCCTTTATCCGTTCCGCAGGCGCAGGCAAGTGGTAATGAGCGGTTTCTAATTAAGAGGCCCAATCAAACCTGACGCCCAAAACAAATAGGCCGGTACAACAGACAAAGTAATTGAATCAAGAATGTCTAGCACGCCGCCCAGTCCTGGCAACCAACTACTAGAATCTTTTTGTTGCATGTCGCGCTTGATCAACGACTCTGCCAGATCGCCAAACATTCCTGTTGCAGTAATCAACGCTCCGTAGATTGCCCAAGCCCAGATGGACACTGTCGTGTCACCCTGGCCCATTTGCACAAGTGCCGGTGCTAGCCATAGCCCTACAAATACCGCCGCGGCCATGCCTGCTAAAAATGCACCACACGCGCCTTCCATGGTTTTCCCCGGGCTCAATCGAGGCGCCATCTTGTGCTTACCAAATGTCTTACCCATAAAATATGCGCCGCTATCACCACACTTAGTCACAATCACAATCGATAGCAGCGCCACCATCCCCCAAGCACTGCTAGCTTCTCCAGGAAATGGAAACGTCCGTAGACTAGTCAGAAAACTCAAGGCAACACCGGTATAAAGAATGACCAACGAACTCGCACCCAATCGAGTGACGACTCCGCCCGGCTTTTCATAATGTTTCATCTCGACAACCCACAACCAACTAATCCCTAAGACGGCACCGATCGGAGCCCATCCTAATCGCCCCACCGGACACTCAGCAGGATAGCCGTCGATCAGAATAGCATCGAATAATGCAGGAACGAAGGTGAGTACGTGCACGAGTGCCACGGCCAACATAACGTGGCATTTACGAATCGACATGCCTCCCGCGATGAGCATGTCCACTAATTCAGCTGTGGCAAGCAGCGCCAGTCCCAGCAACAACGGCATCAACCACAGTCCACCGACCTTCATCAGCGGTTCACGCATATCTAAATACAAAACACCGGCCAGCAGACTTATAATCACAGCCGAGGAAAGTAAACGTTGCTTGATCATTTTTCATAATCCCAATATTTAAAAAACATATTCCAAAAGGACTCGCTGCTTTAATGCCCGCCAGCGCTGGTCAGGACAAGCCGCCAAAGCGGCGTTCTCGTTTTGAAAACACTTCCATCGCTTCATGTAAATCAGATTCCAAAAAATCCGGCCAGCATTTGGCAGTGACCCATATTTCTGAATAACTGATTTGCCATAACAAATAATTACTCAATCGCATTTCACCACTGGTCCGAATCAACAAATCCGGGTCGAGCATGCCAGCCGTATACAAATGGTCAGCAATTAACTGCTCGTCAACTTCCTCGGCCTCGATTGACCCTGCTGTGATTTCAGCGGCAATTTCTTTTACCGCATCGACAATCTCACCCCGTGATCCATAATTGATTGCCAAGCACAAACAGGTACCGATGTTGGACGCCGTCAGTTCAATCGTCTTGTCGATCTCGTTTAGCACTCGCTCAGGAATACCATCACGACGGCCAATCATTTGCACTCGAATGCCCTGCTCCATCAACAAACTACGTTCCTCGATCATGTACTGTTCCAACAAATGCATCAGGAAATCCAGCTCATGTGAGGGCCGTTTCCAATTCTCACTCGACAGACAATACAGAGTCAGTTGACCAATGCCTAATCGAGCACATTCCTCAACCGTGCGGCGGACACTAGCCACTCCCTGACGATGCCCCTCGATACGCGGTAGATTCCGAGCCGTTGCCCAGCGTCCATTGCCATCCATAATGATCGCAATGTGATTGGGTATGCTGGGCTCATCAGCGGGCAAAGGTTGTTCGGCTTCTATCATCATGTTTGTTAGTATAGCAAGCTGACTAGATTATGATGCGTGGATTACACCAACGACAACCGCTTTCACAATTAAGAACGGTTACGCTAGGTATTACCGAAAACCCGACTAACTATTTAGCCCAGCCAAGGCTGTAACGCCATCGACCAACACAATAGTTTGTGCTCTGTCTGGTCCAACCGATACAACTTCGACTGGTACACCAACCAACTCAGCAATTCTCGCAACGTAATCTTTAGCTGCTTGTGGGAATTCATCGTAGTTAGTCGCATTTGTTAAATCCGTATCCCAACCGGCATAAGTCTCATAGATCGGTTTGACTCGACGTAAGTCGTCCGCATCACATGGGAAATTCGTGATCCGCTCACCGTCTAATTCATAAGCGACACAAATCTTGACTTCAGGAATTTGCGAAATCACGTCCATCATCATTAACGATAAAGCCGTCGCTCCACTTAACCGAGAAGTGTATCGCACGGCGACCGCGTCAAACCAACCACAGCGACGAGGTCGACCCGTTGTCGTACCGTACTCGTTACCAAGCTCACGTAAACGCTGGCCATCTTCGTTATCCTGCTCCGTCGGAAACGGACCTCCGCCTACTCGAGTGCTGTAGGCTTTGATGACACCAATGACTTTGTTGATGTGTCTAGCGGGAATCCCAGAACCACCGGAAACGCCTACTCCAGAACTGTTACTGCTTGTTACAAATGGAAACGTGCCATGGTCGATATCCAACAATGCTCCCTGAGCACCTTCGAACAAAATGCTGCAACCATCATCCACTGCGTCGAGCATAAAGTGAGTTGTATCGTGAACGTAACGCTTTAGCGTTTCAGCATAACCACTATACTCAGCAATAATTGCTTCGGCTTCAAGAGTTTCAGCATCGTCACCACCGATGCCAATCAAAATCGCATTTTTTGATTCCACTATAGAACGTACTCTGTCTGCAAAATCAGCACGGTACATATCGCCTAGACGAATAGCAAAAGAACGACCCACTTTGTCGCGATAACATGGACCAATACCACGGAGCGTTGTGCCAATCGACTCGCCTTTAATCTTCTTCGCATTTAAGAGCTTATCTTCAGCAATGTGCCACGGAAAAACAACATGGACTCGCTCGCTGATCAGTAGGTTGTCAGTAGTCAAACCCTGAGCATTTAAGCCGTTGAGTTCTTCAATGATTGTTCCTGGATTTAACACAACACCGGGAGCGATGACGTTTTTCGTCTCTGCGTTCAAGATTCCACTGGGAATCAAGTGTAGTTTATATGTTGTGTCGCCAGTAACTACTGTGTGCCCCGCATTAGACCCACCTAGAAATCGGCAAACAATATCAAAATTGGGAGTTAGCAAATCGACTAATTTGCCCTTCGCTTCGTCTCCCCACTGCAATCCTATAACACATGTGCCTGGCACAATGCGCTCCTTTCAATCAAGTTCACGATTTTGCACAAACATGTCATTCTGAATGTCTTTGAACGTCAGGTCAAGTATCCAGACGCAAATGTAATAACACCTTTTATCAACTCTCAATTCTCATAAGATCCATACCAGTTGCTGGTAAATAAAACCCTCAAATACAAAAACTAAACTCTAAGAATATCTCATGACAAATAAATAGTTCGGCGATTGACCTTAAATGCCTATCTAGGTAGATTGAGTAGTTCTGTGGTCGTTGTTTTTTCCACGCTAGTTGGCAAAACTATCACAGATAATATTTATAACCTCCTTTTAACTGACTAGGCAAAGGGATCCCCTGTAACGTAGAGCGTTGAATACCGAATATAATTCGTTTTCATCGTAATAACAGTGAATGAGCCAATTCACTCTATACGTTATCGCCAACGAGTTTTGCGAGGGAAAGGATTGAATGATGGCTGATATTGTAAAAGAACTTATCGAATCTGGAGTCCATTTTGGTCACCGCGCGAGTCGCTGGAACCCAAAGATGGCCCCTTATATCTACGCTCGAAAAAACCAAGTCCATATCGTGGACATCCGCGAAACTGTACGTGGCTTGCTGCGAGCTAAAAAATACTTGAAACAGGTCGCCGAAGGTGGCAGCCTCATCCTATTCGTCGGAACAAAACGACAAGCAAGTGGTATTGTTGAACGTGAAGCATTACGTGCTGGCATGTCTTTCATTACTGAACGCTGGCTCGGTGGTACACTCACAAACTTCCGTACGATCCGCGATCGCCTCACTCGACTTGAAGAACTAGAAGCATTGCGTAGTAGTGACGACATCAATTCCTACTCCAAGAAAATGCAGTCGTCGCTGAATCGTGAATACCGAAAAATGTATCGTAACCTTAACGGTATCCGCAATATGAACCGACTTCCTGAATGCGTCGTCGTTGTTGATCCCAACAAAGAACGCAATGCCATCCGAGAAGCAACCAAGATGGGAATCGCCACGATCGCTCTAACTGATACCGATTGTGATCCTGACATCGTCGATCTACCAATTCCAGGTAATGATGATGGACTACGTAGTATCGAAGCCATCATTAGCCACCTAGCAGACGCTGTTATCGAAGGAAAAACAGGACAACCTGTCGACCGTGAAGCTGTGATTGCTGCTCGAATTGCGGCTCAAACAGCCGCCGCTGAACAAGCCGCTGAAGAAACCGCCGCTCTAGCTGCGGCTGAAGCAGCAGCTGCACCAATTGTCGTTGCCGAAGAAGCACCTGCTGAAGAAGCACCTGCCGAAGAAGCACCTGCTGAAGAAGCACCTGCTGAAGAAGCACCTGCTGAAGAAGCACCTGCCGAAG
>JABJJO010000043.1 GCA_018660825.1 Planctomycetaceae bacterium
ACCGCGAACGAGAAGGTGACCGCGAACGAGAAGGTGACCGCGAACGAGAAGGTGACCGCGAACGAGAAGGTGACCGCGAACGAGAAGGTGACCGCGAACGAGAACTTCGTAACCACTATGAGCAACTGACGCACAAAATGGAAGATGCGAAAAAAATCTATCGCCGGGCTCAAGAAGAAGGTAATGAGGGACAGGCGCGTGAAGTCGGCCAGTATCTAGAAAAATTGAACCGTGAAATGCAAGAGATAAGACAACATTTTAGTAGGGAGCGTGAAGGAAACTATGACGGTCGCGAGCAAAATCAACAACGCGATGGTAACCGCGAACAAGAACTTCGCACTCACTATGAGCAGCTATTGCACAAAATGGAGGATGTGAAGAATGTCTATCGCAAGGCTCAAGAAGACGGTAATGAGGGACAGGCTCTTAGAGCCGGTCAGTATCTAGAAAAATTGACCGCGGAATTGCACGAGATAAGACAACATTTTAGTAGGGAGCGTGAGGGAAACGATGACGGTCGCGAAAACCGGTCGGATCATGACAATGGAGGCGAGTCCGGCGAGCGGGTGAGACATCTGCAGGCTGCATTGGAACATCTACATGCTGGCGGGTTTGGGGATTTAGCCCAAATGATTGAGCGGAAAGTAGATGAAATGCACCGGCAAGATGATAGGCCACGACCTGACCAAGACGATCGTCCCTCTCGTGATGAGTTGGAAAATGTTGTAGAAGAATTAGGGCAGCAGTTAGAGAATCTTGGACGAGAATTACAGCGCGTCCGACGCGCACTGGAAGAATCAAACCGGTAGAGACGCTGTTGGAATCGCTATTTAGTGAATAAACGCATTTGTTTACACTTAGCATTGCTTATTATTGTAAGGTTTGAAATAAAACTACAGGGGGCGAAGCAAGGAGGCAGTTAATGACTGTCTATAGTGCGGTCTCTCTAAGAATTAACATCTTTAAAAGATGTTCTCGGAACTTTCTTCCGCTATTGTTGTTGTTACTGGTTACATCTTTTGCAGTGGCTCAGGATCCGGTAAAGGACGCTGAGCTTTTAGAGCCGTTTATTGTACGGATGAGTTGGATTTCTTTTGATGTCATCAATGGTCGTATAGCCAGTAGATATATTCGCCGGATGCAAAGCCGTAGTCTGTCGCTTCATCACGCAACCCTTGACGCTGACGAACATGCCGTTGTGCGGGTACGTGGGAGCGAGTTTTCATTAAAGTATGAGTTGACGTCGCCGCGGCAATCGTTGCAACTCCACTATGATACGAGTGGCGTGTTTCAATTCGACTATCAGCGTTTCGATAGTAAAGATGGCTTGGGCGATTCATATCGAGTCAACCTGCGTCAAAATCATTCACGCCCGCTGGAAATAGAAATCACTAGGCTCAAGCAAACGGAGACCTATCAGTCCAGTCAAATATGGTTAGCCATGTTTGCGATGCCAGTTAAAGATCGTCAGTGTCTCACTGATTTTTTAGCACGTCTGAGTCCACGTTTGGACTTAGAGTTGCGTTATAACGAAGTTCTAGGAAAACTTAGCCGAGTAGCCTTGTACCCAGGGGGAGGTGATTACGGTGCCGTACGATCATTGATTAAACAATTAAATTCACCGACATTTGCGGAGCGTCAAGTTGCTGATCGACAGTTGCGGATGTATGGCAGGCCGTTGATAGGTTTTCTGGCTGGAATTGACCAAAGCACACTGTCAACGGAACAGCGAGCTCGCTTGCGGCGGATATCGCAAAGCTTGATTTCGTGGGATTCAGATACGGTGGAGCAAGTCGTGACGAGCTTGCGACTGAATCCGATAACGTGGCTTGCCTTGGCAAACCGTGGTGACTTGCTACTACAACGCGGGGCACTCGCTCAAATTGAAAAGCTCAAAGGGCTGCCACCAGGCGTATTGAATTTGCAGTCCTTACCGCGGTTGATCGCTGACGACGTAAAAATTCAATTGCGTTAGCATTCGATCAGTTCAACGTTGTCGGCGGTGACTTCCAAATTTTCTTTCCGAATTCCAAATATGTGTAACTCGATAATCCGATTGCGATTACCGGGTGTGGCAATGATGAAGGATGTGCCTGGATGTTGCCGGCAATATCGCGTTGCATTTTCAGGACCAATCACAAAGAAAGCAGTGGCTAGTGCATCCGCTGCCGCGGCGCTGTGAGTAATGACGGTTGACGACAGGGTATGTTGTACCGGCCAACCGCTACGAGGGTCGATTACGTGTCCATAGCGTTTTCCCTGATGATAGAAAAACTGATTGGCATCTCCTGAAGTTCCAATTGCTTGATCTTGTAGCCAAATATTTGCAAGTTGGCGTTGAGGGATTAGTGGATGCCGCAGTGCGATTTGCCATCCCTTGTTTTCCGCGGTCGAATTCTTGCGGTTACCGTGAGCCAATATGGAACTGTGTCCGGCATGTAACAGATAGTTTTCGATCTGTTGAGACACAAAATGTTGACGACAACAGTCTAAAGCGTAACCTTTACCAATACCACCAAGGTTGATTTCTAGTTGCGGATGATCGAATGAGACAGTGTTGTTTTTTATCTGCAGAAATTGACAGCCGACGGTTTGTTTGGCGGTCGCGATGTCCTGGGGGAGTGGAAAAGTGCTTTGGCGAGCATGAAATCCCCAGACTTTCGACAGCGGTGTCGACGTGATATCGAAGGCGCCATTGGTTTCTTGCCAAATTTCTTTTGCCAAGGCTAATAACTGGAATACGTCAGGGGATACCGACGCTGGGTTCTCAGCGGCAAGTCGATTAACTCGCGAGATTTGTGACTCACAGCGAAAGATGGACAGTTGTTCTTCGAGTTCTTCGACTAGGTCAAGTGCTTGCACTGCTGTTTCAGCGGCTGAGTGTTGTTCATCAGCATTTAACAAAATCTGAAATTGGCAGGCCATAGCGCGGCGGGAGATATCAAGCAGATATGTTTTTTCGCCAGAGTCGGGAGAGTTTTGCATTGTTTGATTGCGATTCAATGGGTTGATTTTTTACATCAAACGAACGGTTGCCTTTTTGAATGCCGAGAATAATAATATAGAGTAATAAGAGTTGCTTATAAACGTACTGTGACGAGAACGACTGATAACTTTAGACATCACGGAAACTACGATAGTTGCGAAAGCTTTAAAATTATGAAATCTACTATGCGACGACACATCCTGATGATTGGCCTGATAATGGTTGTGTGTCCAGTTCTGTTTGTGCTTGGCCAAAGCAAGCCAAAGCCGAAGCGAGTTAAATTTCCAGAATTCAAGGATGATGCCCGCATCAAGACTGTTTTCTTCAGCAAAGCGTTAGAAAAACTAGCAGGCCCTCGGCAAATCAATACCGCGCCGATGGCTGGTGTTGGTAATACAGGTGCCGGAGGTTCGGAACCAGAGACTGGTGGCATGACTGGAAAGTGGGCCGAGTTGATCTCAGCACCGACGATTGAAGATGAGGTGAAGGCGATTAAGTTAGCGGTTGATACTGGAGTTGATAAACCGTCCCAATTTTCTGGTGGTGGATATCAAAATGCCCGTTACCAATTCTCAGTGGCGGCAGCGATGTTTGGCATTATCGCTGAGTTTGATGGCGACGTCCGTTGGAAATCTCAAGCACTGGGGATACGAGATGTGTTTGCTCGCACGGCGGGAAATTGTAAGGTTGGTAGTACACAAGCCTATAACGAAGCTAAGCTGCGAAAAGCTGATTTGCAGGATCTGTTAGGTGGTGCAACGGTTGATGCCAAAGCTAATGCCGAGGATTTCAATTGGTCGCGAGTTGTAGATCGCGCTCCGTTGATGCAGCGGCTTGAAGTTGCGTTGGACGAGCGTTTGTCACCAATGACGTCGAGCGCTGATGAGTTTGAATCCAACAAGGAGACAATCTTGCATGAGGCTGAAATTGTAGCTGCGATGGCACACATTTTCACTCGGCCGCAAATGGAAGATGGCGACGACGAAGATTACGCAGGGTATGCGAAAAAAATGAAGTCTGGTGCTCTGGATCTACTAGACGCAGTCAAACTTAACGATCCAAATCGCGCCGCCAGTGCCGTGGGCGTGATGACTCAATCGTGTACTGAATGCCACGAGCTCTACCGGTCGTAATCTTGCCCCGCTATTTGACACGAAGGTGATAATTGGGAAATCGATGTTTTTTAAGCGGCATACAGCTTGTACGTAGAAACTTTGGATAGTAAGCGGCCCTCTTAAATATCTTCGATATTGTGCCAATAGTGGTTATTTGCGACTCTTTGGACACGTTAAATCCGAAAAAACCGTACCAACTGTTAAAAGAACAAAAAACGGCGCCTTTTTACTGCAAGATTTTGGTTCTGTGATTATCCTGAACCAACACGGTTTGTCGAAAATAACTGTATGATTCTACACCCATATCGGTGGTAGCCGGTTTGTCCTTTTCAAGTGAAATGACTTCTATGAATTCCAGCAATAACATACGCAACCGCATAAACAAGCGTCGTCGCAGTAACTTCCTCGCTGCACTAAGCGTGGAATACCTCGAAGCACGACAAATGCTTTATGGTGTTACGGATACTCCGCATGGGTCTGGGCCTTCTCACGAATTGGGCGACACTATTTCTGCGGAAGTATTTATGTACGTCAACGGCGGATTAGTTGATCTACCAGCAAATCTGGGTGTGACCGGTGGCACTAATACATCCTTTGTCCATACGTCGGCTGCGGGATCAACGATTAGCATTTCACCGGCGGATATCGATGGTGACACGGTGATCGATACGCCCACTTCCTATACTTCGCTGGACGATGTTTTTTCAACTTGGCGGAACAACGCGGGTGACGCAGGCAATAACACGTCCGCTACGTTTAGTGAATCCGAGTTGCTGGGAAATGTTACGGATGCTACCAATACTGTGCGTATGTACGTCAATGGTACGCCAGTGCATTCCTACGAAGGTTATGAGATCCACAATAACGATCGTATCGTATTGGATTTTGGATCCGCTTCAATCGTGGGATTGGACACAGTCCAAGGTACGATGCTATTGGAAATGTTGCCCAACGTTGCTCCCAGTTCAGTAACGAACTTCTTGAATTATGTTTCCGACGGTGACTACAACAGTTCTATTATCCATCGTTCGATTCCAAATTTTATTGTGCAAGGTGGTGGCTTTGCAACTCCCAGTACAACTTTGAATAGTGTGAATGATTTAACTTCGATCCCGACAGACGCAGCTGTCGTTAATGAATTCAGTGTTTCCAATACTCGGGGTACCGTTGCAATGGCTAAGCTCAGCGGTGACCCGAATAGTGCAACGAGCCAATGGTTTGTAAACCTAGTTGATAACTCGAGTAACTTGGATAACCAAAACGGCGGTTTTACAGTTTTTGCTCAGGTGCTTGATATGTCGGTGCCGGATGCGATTGCAGCTGTCGCTCGCCAGAATCTAGGGGGTGCGTTCACGGATTTACCCGTTGCTCCTGGAAACCAATTAGTTGTTATTGGCGAGGCATTTGGCGATGGTGTGGTCAGTGGTCGAGTCTATGTAGATGAAGAACTAAATGGCATATTTGATGCTGGCGAACAGACCTTGCAAGGTGTGACGGTTTATAGTGATACAGATGGCGATGATGTTTTGGATGTCGATGAGTTTTCAGTGCTGACTGCTGCCGACGGGACGTATTTATTCCATCTGCCAAATGGGTCACATCAGCTAAAGCAAATTGTTGCAGCTCCTTTTATACAGACAACACCAGCGGCAAATGCTGCGATTTCCTTGGACCTCGCCGTCGGACAGACTGTGGCCGATCAACTCTTCATTAACCGTATCGTTGAGCCTCCTGTTTCGATTGATTTAGCTGCCGTATCAGATTCAGGTGTTGTCGACGATGATAATTTAACGGCCAACAATAATAGTTCACTAGCAACAAATCTATCATTTGATGTGGCAGGCGTTGAAGATGGTGCCTTGGTTCGGTTATTTGCGGGCACTCAGGAAATAGCATCGGGCGTGGCCACCGGGAACTCAGTCAATATCACCACAGCTGGTAATCTAGTGCTGGCCGATGGACCAATCTCAATAACCGCGACTCAAATATTCGAAGGTGTTGAGAGCTTAGCTTCAGTTGCTCTGGACATTACGATCGATTCAGCCGTAGGCGTGTTTGAATCTGCATTCCCTGCGACTTTACCTTTAGCTACCAATTTCTCATTCGATGTTGATAATACTGAAGAAGCTAGCACTGGGTTTAGTTATTCGTTGGCCGTTTCAGTAAGTGGAATGAGCATCAATGCAACCTCGGGGCAATTCACATGGCGGCCCATTGCAAACCAGTTAGGCGTCAACAGTTTTACCGTTCGCGCGACAGATGCAGCGGGTAATACGCGAGATTTGGTTTCGACCATGACTGTAACGGGTGAAGCTTCGGTTCAATATTCGGTGGAAGCGACGGACTTGCAGGGCAATTCTATTACCGAATTAACCGTGGGCGACTCGTTTATCTTACGACTATTAACTGCGGATGTGCGTGCAACCCCTCGGGGCGTGTTCTCAGGTTATGCGGATATCGTGTGGCAAGATGAACTAGTGACAGCCGTTGGGCCGCTGACTTATGGTTCTCAATATCCAAACGTACACACCGGTGATTTCAGCAACGTAAATTTGATTGACGAAGCGGGTGCGACCGCCGGTTTCACGGAATTGGGTGGCGGACAATTCCTTATATTTAGTTTGCCAATGACCGCCAGCAATGCGGGAACCCTAACACTCAGTGTAGATCCGGCTGATAACTCTCCGCATACAGACACGTTACTCTTTGGCATTAATGAGTCAATCAATCCCGAACAGATTATTTATGATTCGCTGCAATTGCAGATCAATCTTGGATTTAGCCCCGGAGATGACATCTTCAATTTTGATGAGGATTCTACGAATGTCAGTTTGAATGTACTGACCAATGATGGCGATACAGATCCAGCGACCTTGATTATCTCTGATGTTAGCACACCTTCTCAAAGTGGTACTGTAACGATTGCAGCCGACGGGAAATCGTTGATCTATTCGCCCGCCGCTGATTTTTTTGGTGAAGAGGTGTTTACTTATACGGCCGGTAACAACACGGGAGATGCATCGGCGACTGTGACGATTCAGGTGTTCCCCATTCAGGATTTGCCGACCGCGAATGATGACGTTATTACCACCGTCACGGAAGATTCCAGTAACGTGGCCCTGGACTTGCTAATTAACGATACGATTGCGCCAGACGCAAATGAATCATTGAGCATAGTATTTATAACTCAAGGCACTCAGGGCGGCACGGTCGCTGTGTCTGATAGCGGAGAATTTGTGTTGTATACTCCGGCAGTCAATTTTGATGGTACTGATACTTTTACGTATACAATCCGAGACAGCAACGGGGGCGAGGACACAGCAACGGTTACCGTGGATTTACAAGCAGCGGCTGATGTGCCCACGGCTGGTGATGACGCATTTCCTGTGGATGAAGATGTAGTTGATTTTCCGCTAGACGTGCTTGACAATGATTCGAGCAATGCCGTTGGCGGTGGCGCTGTGACAGTCGTTGCTGTTGGCACGCCTGACCAAGGTGGTGTTGTCTCGATTGCTGCTGATGGATTAAACGTTTTGTATTCACCGGCACCGGATTTTTTCGGTACAGAAACGTTTAGTTATACAGTCAACGATGAGGGCGGTTTGTCAGCCCAAGCGACGGTTACGGTGACCGTTGGAAACATCGCTGATTCACCGCAAGCGAATGATGACGCCTTTACGGTTGTGATTGATTCGCCCGGCGATGAGCTTGATGTGCTAGACAATGACACACATTTACCGGACCCTACTGAATTGTTGACGATTACGTCGGTTACGACTTCGTCAGAAGGTGGAACGATAAATATTATCAATAGTGGAAGCAGTTTAACTTACGCTCCGCCAACGGGATTTTCTGGTCAAGATGCGTTTAGTTACACGATTACCGATGAAGATGGTTTGACCGACGAAGCTGTCGTTACAATTTCGATATTTGACTACATTCCCGGTGGTTTAGCGGGACTGGTTTATATTGACGCCGATGGTGATGGCGTGCAGGATGCTAACGAGTTAGTCCTTGGTGGAATAAAAATCCACTTGACCGGCACAACCAGTGGTGGCGAGAGTATCGATCTAGAGATGTTAACGTCAGAACAAGGGCTCTATGAGTTCACTGACTTGGAATCAGGTTCCTATACCGTGACGCAAACACAACCAAGTTTTTTGGTAGACGGTGGTTTCCAAGGTGCAGCCCCGAACATTACGTTTAGCTCCAATTCATATTCTGTCGAGCTTGCCGAAGGGCAGGAGATATCCGACGGCGACTTTACCGAAAAGGGACGCGAAGCGAGCACACTGACGTTGTTTGACTTCTTTAATCGTCCAGCGCCGCCGACACTAATCGGTTCATTTGGCGATACCGTCGAAGATCAGTGGATTGCAGCACATCCTGCTTGGGTTGCTTTTCAAGACACTTCAGTAGTATGGGATGGTGGTAGTCATACATTGGTCGTGGACGTTGTGCGTGATGATTCATCCACGGATTACGGCGTCCTAAGCCCCGAAGCTGGCGATGGAATTCGTCAAGTGACCGATGAAGCTGACACGGCTGTTATTTTCGTGACAGGGCTTCCTGATACATATGGTATCGAGTCACAAGGGTCGGATGATGGTGGTGATGGAGTCCCCGAATCCGAAAAGGTTCCTGACTTCAGCCTGGAAGATGTGAATACAACGTCGTCACTGCTTGGCACAGATGTGTCGCCGCGAGATTATGATGGCAACGTGACAGCGTTTTATTTTGGGCTGGCAACGTGTAGTTATTGTACCACTCAATTTGGCCACCTAAACACGATGCAAAATGATTTCGACAGTAATGACCCTGACCTGGGTATTGAAATAGTTGGAATCAATCTCGCTGGACGTGAGTCGGGCAATGCGTCGATCACCGCTGGTAATGATATTCCGTGGTTACAGGATGTAGATTTAGATGAGAATGGTGAAGCGGATGCGTGGGAAGATTGGGGAGCCCAGCTTCGCGATGTGATTATCGTAGACGCTCAGAACCGACAAGTTTCTAAGATCAATCTAACGCCGAATGATTTGGGTGACACGGCAATCTATACGCTGGTGCGAACAATGATCACCGATGCCATAGCGGCGGAGTCAGAGGCGGAAGCGGAATTGCCTGAAGCATCTGTAACAGCCGTGCAGGACACAATTGACACGATCGCAGAAGCTCGCAATTCACAGCTTGCTGAAACCGTAACCGCTCATGATTTGGCACTGTCAAGTTGGTTCTAGATAACTACATAGCACGAATTAACGTTCGTCCACGTCATGATGTGCATTCCTAGTGGATGAGGCGTCTGTGGTCGCTGACGGTGGCTGTTAATATCGTAGCGTGATGCCCATGCTTAGCGATTGGGTCCAGTAGTGGTCGATGGTGAAGGGCATCGTGGGTTGCCCCGAGTTACCCGTTGAATCGACATTAAGATCAATCTGATTGCCGGGTTGTACTGCGTGCCCCCAGTATAAGAGCGAATAGCCGACTGAGAAATCCAAAGCGTCGTTGAGGTGATGTGTATAACGAGCGCTGAATTCAGGAACGGTAGTGAACCGAGATTGCTCAAATGTGCCTTGGTTTGATGCGGCCACCAGCAAACCGTCCGTGGTACTAGTTCCACCGCTTGGATCGGTGATTGTGGTCGAGCCTGTCGTACTGATGCGGTGTGTGACTCCACCAATCCCGACTTTAGCAAGGAATGAGAGAGTATAGTTGCCACCATCGATTTCCGACGTCAGGCCGACTAGCCAACCATGAAACTCGTTGCTAGTGCGAAATGCATCTCGAACTTCTAATTGAGTTCCGATTGGAATTCCATTGCGACCATCTAGATTAGTGGAAATGCTGTGAATGGAAATGCTTTCGCTAAATCGACTGAATTGGTATCCCGTCATAAAGTTGATTCGTGCTCTGCCAGTAGATTTCCAAGGGCGCATGATATATACGTCGGAGCCGAACATTTCGGATGCGGAATCGAGCGTCAAAATCCCTGATTCACTACTGGGATAGTTCACGGGCAGCGATTGTTGTTCACCAGCATCCACGTTGAAAAAGGGGCGAGTGACAATTGCGTCGGTGAACGTCAAACGTGACCCAGCGTCGGCTAGACCGTAGAAACGAGCTCCGATGGCGGTTTCAGTGCCGGGAATCCAGCGTCCGAAATCAATGCGGCCTCCGGGTTGAGTACTGTCGTTAAGTTCATTCGTACCGAGCAAGGACGAAGTGGTGGAAATTCCCAATACGCCGGCGTCCTCAAGTGATGTCCCCGCGGAACTAGTTGTGGCTAAGGCGGGGATACGTGTGCCGCGGCGCCAGGAGATCAAGTAATCAAGTCGCACCCAGCGACCAACCTGGTCACTGTTACCTGGGCGGAAGCCGTCGAATAACTTTATATCGCGTTCGTATAAGTCTAAGTTGATTCGCGGCAAAAATCCTAATCGACTTGATTTGGGTTTAGCAACATTACTATCGAAGACTGTATTGTTGTCGTCACTGTTTTGCGTGTCGTCAGTTGTTTCATCGCCGGTGGTAGTCGTTTCCAGCAGCGGTTCTTCTGCGTCGATGATCACTCCTGTAGCTTCTTGCAGCACCACTTCCGACTCAGCGGTGAGGATAGGCAGTGGATCAGCATTGGATTGAGGAAACAAACTTGCTGGGGTTGATGTGCCTTGGGCAAAACATAAACTGCTCGACAAAGCGAGAAATGTCGTAATAAAGTATTTCACGATGGAGTTCTTACTTATGCATAAAGGGACTGTTAGTCGTCAATTCGAGGTGCAATAGTAACGATTAATCTACTTGGATGGAATACGGATTACGATTTTGATGTGGCGCTAAATGCAGCCAATTTAACTGGGATTTATCAAAAATCTATTTACATAAAATACTGTGGGGTGGTAAAATAAATAAACGAGGTAAAAAATTAGGTTTTGCCGTGAACAGTATATAGACTCTAGGTTGTTGTTGCCGATTCTATAAGAGACACAATTTGTTGGAGGTAGGTAAAATGAAGAAGATATTACTTGGGTTACTCATTACAACGGCGTTTGCTTTGCCATCGGTGGAAACCGTGATGGCTCGCGAAGCGGGTGAACCGTTAATTAAACAACCACTATTGTTTCGCAAAGCCAAGGCATATCGCCGCGAAGTGCTTAAGCAAGAGCTAAAAACGGAGCTCTACGGCGAACTTGGAACGAAGCTAGATAAAGATGTTGCCGTTGCAGCTAATGAAATTCGGACAGCTCTGCAAACGCAAGTTGCTCAAGAAAGTAAGAAGCTTCAAAACCAAGCAGCGGGTCATGCTAAAAAGCTGACAGCTGGTAACAGTGCTTTCCAAGCCAAACTGACAGCTGGTAACAGTGCTTTCCAAGCCAAACTGACGGCTGGTAACAATGCTTTCCAAGCCAAGCTGACAGCCGACAACAGCACGTTTCAAGGGGAAATGGTGGCTGGTGCTAATAAATTCAAAGAAGAATTGAATAGTAGCAATGGTGCGTTCCAGCAGAAGTTGACGAAGGCTAATCAGCAGCTGCGAAAACGTTTTGTTGCCGCCTATAAAAGCGCAAACGAAGAATTAGCTGCGACTAACAAAGCTCAAGCAGATGCCAACGCCAAACTCATCGATGAGTTATCGACTGCGACTGGGGATGTGCTTGCAAAGAAGATCGTCGCGCTTGGCAATCAACTTGCCGCTGACAATCAAGCCGCAGTGGCGAAGGAAGTAAAAGCACTTGTTGTCAAAATCGACAAAGAGTTGGTACTTGCTGTAGCTAAAACACAGCAATCGCAACCTGCGCCGGAGCCAGCACCAGAGCCGGTTCCAGAACAGCAAAATGCTGTGGGAGCAGAGCCAACCGTGGTTAAGGACGACGACACCGAATAGTTTACATCGGTTAAGCGAAAAGTTTGACATACATTAGCCCCTTGATTCGAAACAGCTCGGATCAAGGGGCTTTTTCATTTCGTACGCGAGCTAAAATTAATTATGCGTTTTCGCCTGCATATCACTTACGGTAAGAAACTGGAATTTTTCTCCTGCTGATGTTGAGAAAGCTGAGGTCGCTTGCGATAATGGATTAATCGCTCTCCAAATCTAAATCCCCTACATTCCCACCGAACCTTCCTTCCCCTGAATGAAAGTAGATCATGACCTTTGATCACAATCTCCGTTGGGCGTTGCCCCTCGCAATACTTTTAATTTCTACTAACATCCGAGCTGAGCTTGAGGTATTCCCTAAATCGATCGATTTGCGATACCAAACTGGCGAACAACGGTTGGTTGTGTTACAGCGCAGTGGAGACGATATTCGTGAGGTTACAGCCGAAGCAAGTTTCCGAACGGAAAAGTCCAACATCGTTGCTGTTTCAGCCACTGGTGTTGTTTCGACGGTGGGCAACGGCAGTACCGAAATTCGAATACGCTTCGATAAACAAACCGTTTTGATTCCGGTAACCGTAACGGCCGTAGCACAGCACGCTCCAGTTTCATTTAATTTACATGTACAGCCGATTTTAGCGGCACGTGGGTGTAGTACCGGCGCTTGTCACGGTAAAGCTCGTGGTCAAAACGGTTTTCAACTGTCATTGTTGGGATTTGATTCCCAATTTGATTTTGATGCATTAACGCGGGAAGCCCGGGGGCGTCGGGTCTTCCCAGCTTCGCCGACTGAGAGCCTCGTGCTGCGAAAAGGATCCGGCCAAGTTCCCCATGGCGGTGGAGTGCGTTTGCCGAATGACAGTGATGACTATGCTACGCTCTTAAGATGGATCAACGATGGCACACCGCGGACAATCGAAAATGAGCCAACGCTTGTTAGTGTGGGAGTTTTTCCACAGCAGCGCAGTATGAAACCAAGCGAACAGCAACAGTTGGTTGTGATGGCTGAGTATTCCGACGGAAGCCGACATGATGTAACGGGACAATCGGCATTTCAGTCGAACGAGAATACGATTGTGGAGGTGAATGAACAGGGCCAAATTACTGCGGGGCCGATCCCAGGGGAGTCGACCATCATGGTACGATTCATGGGAACGTTTGCCACTAGTCGCATCTTAATACCGTTACTCGGTGACGTCGCTCCAGAATATTACAGCGGATTACAGCGAAATAATTTTATCGACCCGTTGGTCTACGATAAACTGCAATTGTTGGGAATTACTTTATCAGAGACATCTGCAGATCAGACGTATGCGCGTCGTGTGTTTATTGACTTGATTGGGCGACTCCCAAGTCCAGTTGAAACAGAACAATTCTTAGCGAACCAAGATGAATCTAAACGCGGGGACCTTGTTGACTGGCTATTGGAGCAACCCGAGTATGTAGATCATTGGGCAAATAAGTGGGTTGACCTACTGCGTCCGAATCCATATCGAGTTGGCATTAAAGCGGTTTTGAATTACGACAATTGGATACGTCAAGCATTTCGAGAAAACCGGCCGTACGATGAATTCGTACGTGGACTGGTTACTGCTGAGGGTAGTACTTACCGGAACGGCGCTGCTACCTTGTTTCGTGATCGCCGATCGCCGGACGAAATTGCTACCCTGATCAGTCAATTATTTCTTGGCATTCGTTTGGAGTGTGCCAAGTGCCATCACCATCCATTTGAGCGTTGGAGTCAGGAAGATTTCTATTCGTTTGCGGCCTATTTTTCGCGTGTCGGACGTAAGGGCACGGGTTTGTCACCGCCAATTTCTGGTAGCGAAGAAGTAGTCTTGGGCGCGAAGTCTGGCAGTGTTAAACATCCGCGAACCAACGAAATTTTAAACCCCCGCCCGCTATTCGGTGAAAACAATCTTTCCGCTGAAGATATGTTGGATGACTATACCCTTCGGCATAAATTAGTCGATTGGATGGTCACCAAAGACAATGAATTCTTTGCCGGCGTGATGGTAAACCGGATTTGGGCAGATCTGATGGGTCGCGGTTTGTTTGAACCAGTTGATGACTTGCGAGCGACAAATCCGGCAACAAATGAACCCTTACTGAAGAGTCTAGGAAAATATTTTTCAGAAAATAACTATGACATCAAAAAGCTGATTGCAGCGATAGCAAAATCGCATGTCTACGAACTCAGTTCGACAGCTACCGATAGAAATATCGCGGATACTCAGAATTATTCGCGTCACTATCGCCAGCGTTTGCGTGCCGAAGTGTTGCTTGATGCGGTAGCGGATATTACCCAAATCCCTAATAAATTTGCAGCAATGCCTGCGGGATCCCGATCCAACCAAATTTGGACACACCGTGTCAGTAGTTTGTTTTTAGATACGTTTGGCCGACCAGACCCGAACCAAGACCCACCTTGTGAACGAACGACGGATTCAACGGTGACCCAGGCATTACACATGATGAATGCTCCGCAAATCCATGCAAATATCACCAGTGACAAGGGGAGACTGGCAGCGTTAGCGGCTCGAGAAGAAGTGACGAGTGCCGAGATTGTCGCCCAATTATATTTGTTGGCGTACAGTCGGCGGCCGACAGATAAAGAGCTAGGGATTTGTCAGGATATTTTTTCCCAAGAGGGAATGAGTCGACGCCAAGCAGCGGAAACGATCCTGTGGGCTTTAATGAACACTCCTGAGTTTATAATCAAGGACTAATTAATGATACGGTTAACTCAATGTGGTTGGTTAGCGAATCGCATAACAACAGCTATGGCAATCGGGTTCTTTGCCATTGGGCTGGTTTCCACTGCGTTGCAAGCCGCGGCGCCAACAGTCACACATCTATACCCTTGGGGCTTGCAACAGGGCACGACGGAGGAAATATCCGTTAAGGGAAGTTGGACTAAGTGGCCACTTGAGGTGGCAGGCGAGTTCCCCGCTGGGTTGAAAATAAAATCACTGGAAACGGCAGGCCAGCTGTCGGTTGAAACCTCCACTGAGGTTCGTGCGGGCGTGTACCATTTTCGTCTTTTTGATGGTGAAGGAGCAACTAAGGTAATTCCGTTGATCGTAGGCGCTGTTCCCGAGTTTCGTGAAAAGGAACCTAATGGTAAACCGGGTGAGGGTAACAAAATTGCTTTGCCGGCAGTTATTAACGGGCAGTTAAAAGAGTCAGCGGATGTTGATATTTTTCTAGTCGATTTGGCCGAGGGTGAAACCTTATCGTTATTGTTCGTTGCAAACAATATTCTCGGCGTAGCAATGGATGCAATTATTCAAGTGTGTGATAGCCGAGGATTTGTCCTCGCTCAAAATGATGATGAACGGGGTTTAGATCCACAGTTATCCTATACAGCTAAGCGTACTAGCATGGTACAAGTAAGAATATTTGCCTTTCCCGAGGCGACTAACTCATCGATCGCTTTTTCATCGAACGCGGATTACATATATCGCTTGACTGCCACAACCAAACGATTGCTTGACTTTTGTTTGCCACTTTCCGTTTCAGCGGAGTCCATGGATTTACAGTTACAAGGGGCTGGGTTTACTAACGAGTCGCTGCAATGGACAGGTACCGTGGAGATGCCTTACGTGTCGTTTGCTGGCGTTCCTGGCACTGTCTACGTACCGCTGACTGTTGGGAAGGTGGTGGTTGCCACACGGCAATCCAGTATTGAATCTCCGCAGGTTGTCGTTTTACCCGCTAGTATTAGCGGTGTTATTGAACAACGCGAAGACCAGGATGTGTTCCTGCTTGAAAGCCTGCAGAAAGGCGAGTCATTGGTTGTTAGCTTATTTGCACGTTCGCTAGGTTTTCCAACCGACCCTTTAATTGAAATCTACGATAACACGGGGAAACTGCTGTCGACTCAAGACGACAAAGATCGTGCAACTCGTGATCCCGCGTTTACGTATAAGATTCCAGCGGACGGCGCGTATCAAATTCGAATTAGGGATTTACATCGTGTGGGCGGTCCTCGCTACGCCTACCGTATGGAAGTTGCCAAACTGCAACCCGATGTGAAATTGACACTAGGGTCTGGCGAATTTGTTAAATCAGGAGAGAAGTTAGAGATTGAGGTAGCAATTTCACGCTTAGGTGGGTTTGCTGATGAACTGATGATTGACATTGATGGACTGCCTGAGGGAGTAGGTATTGAAGCAGTGAAGTCTGAAGGTAGCGGTGATAGCTCAAAAAAGGTGAAGCTTGTTTTGATAGGTAAGTGGCCATTGTTTTCTGTTCCCATCCGGATCATTGGTACTTGGAACGAAGGACAATCTCAAGTGCTTGCTGAGTATGCGGTGGCCAAGTCAATAATCGCTCGCACGGATCCGTGGCTGACTTCTGTACCGGCTAAATAGAACTGTTCCTGCGGGTTCCGCTAGCTGTGCATAATGATGCCGCCGTCAACATTGATGGTTTGCCCAGTGATGTTAGCCGCACCGGTGGAGGCGAGGAACAGGGCGGTGGCCGCAATTTCTGCGGGTGTTTGCCAGCGTGCTAATGGACAGATATTTTTCAGCTTATCTTGGCCCCATTGCTCGTAATCAATTTTGTCATGTTCAGCTTGTTGGTCATTCCAAGCTTGCCAGACACTGCGATTTAGCGAGGTTTGAATCATGCCAGGTGAGATGGCATTTGCGCGAATTCCAAAGGGTGCTAAGTCTTTGGCGACGACTTGCATGAAGTTAATCAAACCCGCCTTAGCGGCACTATAGGGCGGATCGGTTTGGGAACCCATTTGCCCAGCGATTGACGCGATGAAAAGCAGTGTCGAATCGACTGCTTTGGCAGAGTTTACACTTAGGTTAGCTCTGAGTACCTCAGAAAACGCGTGGGCGACGTTGACAGCTCCCATTAAATTAACGTCGAACACACGTTTCCAATCATCGGGATGCATATTCCAAAAGGGAAAACCGAATTTTCCGGAACCCGCACCAGCAGAGTAAACCACATGTTGGAGATTTTGCTGTGTATCCGGAAGGAATTCGTTAATATTCTCGGCGAGTTGCTCGACAGCTCGTAGATCAGTTGCATCCAAGACCAGCGCGGCTAGCGAAGCTTGTGGTAAATCCGCCCTGATTTGTTGTACCGTATCGTAAACCGATTCGCTTAAATCGGCGAGGATTACATGGTAGTGGTCTGCGGCGAATGTGCGGGCGATTGCTTGTCCAATGCCTTGAGCAGCACCAATGATGAGGATGGATGCCTGTGAATTGTCTGTAGTCATCGTAGTACGTATCCAGCTGCTGTGTTATTGAGGGGGTGCTGTGCAGAGTTCGATTGCATGTCCATCAGGGTCGTGCAAAAATAGCTGTTCTGCGCCGTCAGGGCGAGTGCGGCGAGGATAAGTTTTGACATTGAGTTTGTTCAGATGTTGTTCCCAAGCGTCCATGTCATCAATCATCAGGGCGTAGTGGTTTCCACGAGGCGCCGCGATTACCTCGTCTTGTCGATCACCGATAATATGCAGTTCTTGTCCTGGGCCGAGTCGAAACCATGCGCCTGGAAAGTCAAATGCTGGCCGCGCGAGTTGTTCAAGTTGCATGATGTTGGCATAAAAATCGCAAGTCCGCTCAACATCCTCGACACTAATGGCGACGTGATTTATTTCAAGTGTTTTCATTTGAATATTCGTTCTTTAAGACGGAGTGAAAAAGCTTAACCATATAATTTGGTAGATTCCGCTGCGGAAATTTTACGAGCCCGAATTGTACCATCATTTAATGATTCACCGTTGGGGTCAATGTAAACTCGACCACTGTTACCATCCTGGAGATTAAGCACGTGAATATTGAAAATATATCCTTGCTCAGCGGTGGCTTTAAACCAATGAACATTATCATGTTGATCAGTAATAGATGAAACATCACCTCGTTTAAAAGTACTGTCGATTGTTGGTTTGATGATCATATGTGATTGAGTATCTTCGAGGCGGTCATAATGGCGACCATGAAAAGAGCCTTGTAGCACCAAGAAGGCTGTGGCCATATTGTCGTGTCCGTGAGGTGTAACACTTTGACCTTGTTTGAGTTTAAAGATCTGATGACCAAAAATTAGATTCGTCGGTAATCCTTCCACTTCAGGAAATCGAAATTGTATAGCACGTTCTCCTTTTTCGCGGAATGGAGTTTGCGAAATCCTGCCGTCAAAATCTATAAATTCCAATAGATCTCGTAAATTGACTTGATTGAACAGTCGCTCACACTGAGTTTTCCATTGCGTCTGAGTGAGTTTAGTCCCCTTTAGATCCTGAGCGATAGTGTTGAGTTCTTTAAGCCATTGCGCCGTCACTGGTCGAATGTCTTTCGCAAACAGTTCCGCCCCAAAGAGAGTTTCAAGCAGGGAAAAGGTGAGTAGCGATTGCATCGCAGTCCCTTGGAATTGTCGCCTCGTTATTTGTGATGGCATATCGTTCTCCTTTTGAAGTAAAATGTTTCTGATAACGGGCAAGTCGGATTACTCCCACTCTCCAAATTCGACTGAAATTTCCAGCTTCTTCGACATCAAGTAATAGACCATTTGCACGGGGCCTTTTTCCGCCAATTTATATTGATCAAGAAGTTCCTTGGGAGTATGGATTTCAGCCAGATTCATATTACCGACGATATGTCCTTTTCGCAGACCAGCGATATACAGAGGGCAGGTCGTTTTAATGTCCGTCACTAGTACTCCGCCCGTGTGTTCAGCGAAAGAAACTTGCAGTTCAGCTTGATCGACTTTGTTGATCTTTGAGGTGTGGGGTGTTCCTAGCCTCAGGATATGTACGACGGATTTATCGCCCGCCGCGTAATCACTTATGATTTTGCGAAGGTCAAGGAAAGACTCAACTTTACGATCGTCGAAGCCCGTGACGATATCGCCGACAAGCAGACCACCTTTGTCGGCCGCTGTACCGTCTTGTACACTCTCGATATAGCAGGGGCCTGGTGGTTGTCGGCAGCCAACACCGAGGAAAGCGCCCTGGCGATAATCTACATCAGCTTGAGCGCCTTGTCGAATAGATTCGGCAACAGCTTTTGTTCCTAATGTGCCGTACAGCTTGACGTACAGCAGTTGCGTCATAGATGTTATGTGTTGCAGACCCGTATCTGTGATGGGGCAATATCGCAGGTCCAGATTAGTAAGTTGTTTGAGGTGGCGGACTTCGGAGAACAGTTGATCTTGCAGTTTGCAGCGTTTGAGCACCAAGGATTCAAGGTTCCGCATTTTGCCGATGATGGGCATCCAATTGCCGGAAAGATCAATGCCTTCGATGAGTAGTTCTTGGGCGGTGGTGATCCAAGTTAACAAGTATAAATCTTCCTCTGTACCACGCCATGAGGTGTTTAGATACATACGGATGACGTACTTTGAGTTAGGGCCAATGCGAGTGTAAACGCGTTCAATCCAGCCTCCGAGTTTACGGAATTCGGCCAACGCTTCTTCTTCACGGATTTTGTTGAGTCGAGTGAGGGCGGTGGCGGCTCGGCGAGCGATGCGGTTATCAGTGGATTGCGCCAGTACGTCTAACGCTTGCTTGGCGCCGTTGCCGGACCCAAACTGAGCGGTTTTTACTTGCAACGACAACTGGACTAAGACATGAATTGAACGCGTGATCCCTTCGTAGTTTTGTTGCGGGATGTTCTTTTCAAGCAATGGAATTATAGATGTGCCGCGGTCGATTAACTCCAAGGTCGCTGTCTCGCGTTGGATGAATTTGCGAGCGGAGAGTGCGTTGATAAGCTGTTGCACAGTGGTAGAGTCATCAGCGGAAACTGGAGGTGCAAAGAAACTCACTAGCATGAAAGCCGCTGTGATGCTTAGTATTGTGCGAGTTGTAACGGTTTGGTTTTTCACGGATTGGATAGCAATGAACAAGTGGTTTTATCTGTCTATATTAACAGATAACGCAAAGTTGTGGGCCCACCTGCGATACGCTTTTCGCCGGAGGTTTACAAAACTTAGACTATGAATTCCCATGAATGTGCAAAAATAAGTGGGCTGCGATAATTTTCAAGTGCCGTGAAGGACTCGGATGGCATAAGATGGAAGCTGTGGACAATTGTGAGCGTCGGGAGCTTTACTAGGAATGGATTGTGGTTGATGACTGCTATTAGGTGTAGAAGTTGGGTGAAGCGACTATTGGTGTTATTGTTGTTTTCCGCATTGTTTGGTTGCCTTGGGTCAATTGAAACAGCCAGTGGTGATCAAGCACTACTGACGTTACGGCAACAAACCATCATGCAATACACTCGGCAAGGGCGTTTGGATTCGGTTACACGCGAGAAAATATTTGCCGCTGCAGATGCCACCGCATTGCAAGCATTAATTTCCAAATTAGACGATGCGCATCTTAATACCCTTCCAGTTGATGGCCGAGTCTGTATGGAAAAATTAAAGGAAATGGTTGCCCTAGGGAAACGCTTTAGCGGTTCCCCAGGGATGGATCAGCAACGCAAGATGTTGATGAAATATTTCAAAGGTTTGGGGGCGACGGTTGTGCAACAGTCATTTAACGCTAGAAACCCACTGACTAGGCAACCTGTTGAGTCTGTGAAGATGACAAACCTGATTGTGCAATGGCATCCGGAAAGGCAAAATCGGGTATTGATTTGTGCACATTACGATACTCGGCCATTTCCGGATAATGATCCGCTCGTTGCCAATCGAAAAGGGTTGTTTGTGGGAGCGAACGATGGTGCAAGTGGAGTGGCTGTGTTGTGTGGGTTGGCACCGCACATGGGCAAATTAGAAGGTAAATTCGGAGTTGATTTTGTGTTGTTTGATGGAGAAGAGCTCGTGTATGACAATGACCGCGACCCATTTTTTTTAGGATCAACACATTTCGCTCGAGAATACGCGTCGCTGCCACCGACGTATCGGTATTCAGCAGGAATTTTGTTGGACATGGTCGGCGATGCAAACTTGCAAATTTATCAAGAAATGAATAGCAGGCGTTTTGCGCCGAAGTTAATTCAACAGTTTTGGGCAATCGCGCGCCGTATAAATGTCAAAGAATTCCATGCTCAAATTCGGCATGAAGTACGTGATGATCATTTGCCATTAAATAAAATCGCGAAAATTCCGACGATTGACATTATCGATTTTGATTATCCTAGCCCGCGACATCGAAAAACGTATTGGCATACGACAGAGGACACCGTGGATAAATGCTCTGCTGTTTCATTAGCGCATGTTGGTTGCGTGACATTGGCCTGGTTAAAAAGTATCCAGTAGCATGGATGACTGGTTTGGTTAAAGCCCGCTCGACGGCTCGTGTTATAAAAAAAATATGGAATTGGAAGCAACGCGATGAAGTTCAAAATTGCACTCTATCCAGGTGATGGAATCGGCCCCGATGTTTTAACACAGGCCGAGCGGGTGATGTATCGAGTTGGTGAATTACAGGGCATCGCCTTTGATTGTACAACATTCAATTGGGGGATGGATCATTGGTCCAAACATGGGCAACTAGTACCTGCCGATTTTTTAGCACAACTAAAAGGCATGGACGCAATTCTACTGGGAGCGGTTGGGTGGCCAGATATTCTGCCTGACCACGAGACGCTGGCCCCTTTGGTGGAGATACGCCAATCGTTTGACCAATACGCGTGCGTCAGGCCGGCGCGCTTATGTCGAGGGTTAGACAGTGTGCTTGCTGGTCGCAGTCACAACGATATTGATTTTGTCGTGGTCCGTGAAAATTCAGAAGGTGAATATATTGATAATGGCGGACGATTCAAGCAGGGCAGTGATGACGAAGTGGCAGTACAAACAGCAGTGCACACCCGTAAAGGCGTGGAGCGGATTCTGCGGTACGCATTTGAGTTATCCGAGCAACGACGTGGACGTTTAACGATGGTTACTAAGTCGAATGCTTTAAAATACTCATATGTAATGTGGGATGATGTTCTAGCGGATATCCGTGGTGATTACCCCGATGTAAAGGAAGTCTCTAAAATGCATTGTGATGCGGCTGTCATGAATTTTGTTCGGCACCCAAATGAATTTGATGTCGTAGTGGCTTCCAATCTGTTTGGAGATTTATTGACGGATCTCGGCGGCATACTTGGCGGTGGATTGGGGTTGGCACCCAGTTGTAACGTGAACCCAACTAACGAATTTCCTTCAATGTTCGAGCCGGTTCACGGTTCGGCACCGGATATCGCGGGACAAGGCATCGCGAATCCAATTGCATGTGTCTTAAGCCTAGCAATGATGCTTGATCATCTGCAATGTGGCGTCGCCTCTGAGAGTATCCGTCACGCCGTTGAAACAGCGTTGCTCAATGGCAGCAAAACGCCCGACCTGGGAGGGGATTTGACTACTGAGCAAATGGGGGACGCGGTTTTGGCGCAGTTATAGAAGGGGCTGCGATTCGGTACAAATAGACAGTTGTCCCCGCTGAACTTTCTGTGTTAAACTTTGCAGATTTTATCGATTGTAGGCCCTCCAACCTCCGATGTTTTTAATAGCTATGCTCGTTCTGAGGGTAGCAATAACGATTGAATGCTGCAGGGGGAATTGGATGTGTTCTGGAAAAATAGTTAAACCATGGTTACTTATGGTAATGGCCATGCCATTAATCTCTGCTGTGGGTTGTGCGGGATCTTGTGGGTGCTTGCGCAGCGGAATCTCAGGTCGTTTGTCGCGTCCAGTGGTTTTGGAAGAGACTCTTGTCGATAACGAGTTACCCCAGTCCGAAGCTATGTTATTAGCGGTAGCTGATGAGCCCAAAATCCTGTCCGCATTATTTGCTGCTCGTAGTAGCATTGAGCAACAAGGGCATAAAATTGGCCAAGGTATTGCGGATCGGCGATTGCAATTGCGTGAGCGCATTGAAGCCCGCGGTCGCCAAAACGGATGTGGTGAGTTCTTTTGGAATTCATGGCACAACGATCCACCGGCGTTGGCAGATTACGCGACGCCAGTTGAGTAATCGTCGTTGGGTATAACTGGCGAGGGTTATTTCGCTTCAAAGTCTCCGGCTGTAATCACAATCAGCTTCTCAGGCAGCATGTACTTGCGAGCTGCTGCATTAACTTGTTCCACGCTCAATGCTTGAATGGCAATTTCCAGATCTTTGGTAGTTTGGATGTCGCGTTGTTGCACTACCAGTGAATTAAGCAGTCCGAGCATCCCACCATCGGTTGCCCGAGATACTGCATTGCTCTGCATGATCGCGTCTTTTGCTTTCTTGAGTTCAGTTGCCGTAATTCCATCTTTGCGTAACAAATCAACTTCTTCGCGTATTGCAGCAACCACCTTATCCGAGTTAGCTGGATTGGAGATTGCATACATCATGAAACGCCCGAGATCCTTAAACGTGTAGGTGCGGTACATGGATGCGACACCATAGGAAAGGCCATCCTTTTGTCGCACTCGGTCAGCCAATCGCGATGACAAACTGCCGCCACCAAGTATCTGATTGGCTACCAGCAGTGCTGGATAATCCTTATTCATTCGACCGACAGGCACTTGATGGGCTGCGAGGTAGAAAGCATTCTTCTTTCCGGGCGTGAGGATGGTTTCATGGCGTCCGATGACATCAGGAAACGCGGAGGAGTCAATTCGAACATACTCCACCTTCGTTGCAAAATTTCCGATAGCGTTTGTCACCGCGGGCAACAATTCGGCAGTTGCAAAATCTCCCACGACAACGAGTTCACCGGAACCATTGCCAATTTGAGTTGCGTAAAGTTCCTTGATGTCATCAAGCTTTACCGATTTAAGCAGAACGATTTGTTCTTCGATCGTATGTGACGCTCGAATATCGGTTTTAGCATACGGCGTCATTGTTCGCGCTAGTAAATTCATGGCAAGTGCTTGTGGATCGGATTTGGACGCTTCCAAGCCGGTAATCGATTGTTGTCGGATGACCTCAAACTCATCTTCCGGAAATGAAGGTGTTTGTAGTACTTGAGTCATGATTGCCAATATTGCGGGTAGTGTTTCCCGTTTCGCTGTTATCGAGATATCTAGTGACCCCGAGGATCCGCCGAAGGAAAGCGACGCGCCGAGTTGATCTAAAGCATCTTGAATCTGTTGATGATTCAGAGATTCCGTACCTCGCATCATCATCGTTCCCAAAAAATTTGCGGCGCTATCATACTTCAATAGACTTTCCGCGTTACCGTAATTAAGACTTAGACTTAGCACAACTTGTTCACCGCGACTTTTCTTGGAGAGCAAGGCGGTTTGAATACCGGAAGGTAATTCGTCTCGCTTCGTTCGTTTATCGATGTTATCTAACGAGGTTTCGAACTTTTCGCCTTGGGCGATCGATTTGCGACCTTGATAATCTTTTACCATCGCTGCAATATCGGGTGTACTAGGAATCGTTACATGCTGTGGTGCTGTTGTAGGAATAAATAATCCAGTCGTGCGGTTGTTGGCACCCATGTAGAGTTTTGCAACTCGTTGCACATCTGCGGCCGTCACGTTTTCCACTCGATCTCGATATAGAAAGAACAGTCGCCAGTCACCCTGAGCTGCCCAGTTACTAAGTCGAACTGCGACACGCGCTGTATTATTGAGAGATTGTTCACGTTGTTTCTTGATTTGCTGAACAACTCGCTGGACTTCTTCGTCGGAAACGCCGTTCTCAGCAATCTTGTCGATTTCAGTGATCATGGTAGATTGAACTGCCTCGACGTTATCTTTATCGGCAGCCTGAGAGTAGAAGACCATGATGCCGGGATCTCGTTGAGCAAAGGTACCACCGACGATGCTGCTAGCAATCTTAGTTTCCACGAGTGCTTTGTACAGGCGGCCTGCTGGTTCAGTTGACAGGATGTAACTCAACACATCGACTGCGGCGAAGTCTTCATGAGCAGAGGCAGGGACGTGATACACGACACCGGCGATAGCGACTTCACCAGTACGGCGCAATGTCACACTGCGTTCGCCGTCTTGCGGCGGTTCGATTGTATAGGTCTTGTCGAGTTTCCGTGTTGGTGTTGGAATAGCCCCGAAATGTTGCTTGGTAAAATCGAGTGCTTTTGCTTTGTCAAACTGACCAGCGATGATCAGCAAAGCGTTATCAGGTTGATAGTACTTGCGATAAAAAGAGCGCAGATTTGGTAGTGGTACGAGTTCAATATCGCTCTTGTTTCCGATAGTCGATTTTCCATAATTGTGCCAATCAAACGCCGCGGATGTCATGCGTTGCATCAAAATACGACTGGGACTATTTTCCCCGCGTTCGAATTCGTTGCGTACAACTGAGAATTCAGACTGGAGATCTGACCCTTTGATGTAACTATTGATCATGCGATCTGCTTCGAGCCTAATCGCAAACTCTAGGTTTTCATTACCCGCGGGGAGTGTTTCGTAGTAATTGGTTCGGTCTAGGGAAGTGGTGCCGTTGAAGCGAGCGCCTTTTTCAGTGAGCAGACCTGGGATGTCACCATGGGTAGGCGTTCCCTTAAATACCATGTGTTCGAGCAGATGAGCCATGCCTGTTTCACCATAACCCTCATGGCGAGAACCGACAAAAACGGTCAGATTTACGGTTACCGTGGGGGCAGAATCATCAGGATACAACAGGATTTGTAGGCCATTATCAAGTTGGTACTGCGTTATACCTTCAATCGTGACAAGTTCCTCGACTTCTGCGGCGAAAGATCGGTCGACACTGGATACCTGCAATGTCAGGCCAACAAGGAATAGAGCGACAAATTTAGCGAAACGTTTCATGATTGAATTATCCTGTGTTGGTTTTGGTTCATTTGTATGTTGATGAATCACTACTCGGGTGTAGTTGGAAACTGTTTTGTGTATTTTAAACCGTAGACATATTGTACTGAATCTATGAGTGATGTTAACCCATAAGTGAGCCGGTGTGTAAGGAACGCGATTCACAATTATTAGAGAAATGGTTCAGAGATCTATCCAGAAAAAAAACTCGCTGTAGGGTTGGATGCCATCGTCCATTTTGCGAGCGTCATTTTTCGTTAGAAATCCCGCTTTGAGGAAAAATTTGTGGGCTCTTTCAAAGCGGGTATCGGACCAGAATTCGACTCGCTGAAACCCTTGGGAGCGTGCCCACTTGAGCGCCCATTGCATCAGGGCTTGTCCTAACCCCATGCCGCGCAATGATTGGTGTAAATAGAGTCTTCTGAAAGTACACGAACGAGGTTGTTGATCGAGTGGAACGACAGCATGGCAACCGACAATGGTCTGTTGTTGGTCCTCCACAATAATGAATTCACCACCGCGTCCGCGATAGTTGCCTTCCAAATTGAGCAAATCTGAGTCGTCTCCATTGAGAATGACCTGATCCCCATACTCTTGATAACAAGATTCAATCAACGACACGACCCGATCCTTATCTGCATTCTGAGCGCTGTAGACCGTGAAGTCGATGAATCCTTTTAACGGAGATAGTGGGAGTGATGGCATGCAAACAATCTTCGTTAGAGATCAGGGGAAACGAAAGAATCGCGAGTAGAATAAAAAGGGTCTACGAAGGGCAATGTTGGGTTTACCCGAGCAGTTTCAACATCGGTGAACCTTCGTTAAGCGTAGGGCGTTCTGGGCGGCCTTGGTGTGAGTACATCAATTTCATATTATCCAGACCGAGCAGGTAGAGAATCGTAGCATGGATGTCTTTAATATGCATGCGATCGTCTACAGCGTGCAGGCCAAGTTCATCGGTCGTGCCGATAACTTGTCCGCCTTTAACTCCGCCGCCTGCCATGAACATCGTGAAACCGTAGGGGTTGTGGTCTCTACCGGTTCCTTTTTCACTCATTGGAGTACGGCCAAACTCTCCACCCCAAATGACGAGTGTTTCTTCAAGCAGTCCTCGTTGCTTGAGATCTTTCAACAGACCAGCGACTGGTTTATCGGAGGCGCCGCAGTTATCAGTGTGATTGGTTTCGATATTTGTATGTGCATCCCATTTACTGCCGCAGCCGTGATAAAGTTGTACAAAGCGAACTCCTCGCTCGACAAGCCGTCGCGCGAGTAAACAGTTTGTCCCAAATGCCTCGGTCTTCTTGTCATCCATGCCATACAGTACTTTGGTGGCAGCCGTTTCACGTGATAAATCAACGGCCTCAGGGGCAGTTTGTTGCATCAAATACGCGAGTTCGAAGCTGCGGATACGAGCTTCCAGTTCACTTTGATCTTGCGCAAGTGGCCTGGCGTGTTGTTTGTTTAATTGTGCCAGCAAGGAATTCTTGCGGACTTGCCTTGGTGTATCAATGGATTTGTCAGGTACAAGATTTTGAATTGGCGGGTTGTTACCCGACAATGCGGTACCTTGGTAGGTCGCAGGCATAAAACCAGTACCCCAATTTCGCGCACGGTTAAAGACCTTGTTGGGGACGTCTTCAATAACGACAAAGGTAGGCAGGTTGTTGTTTTCTGTGCCGAGTCCATAGCTAACCCAACTACCCAACGATGGCCGACCGCCACGGATGGAACACGTATTCATTTGGCAAACACCGTTGGAGTGGTTTAGTCCATTGCCGTGGCAAGATCGAATAACGGCAATGTCATCCACGCAAGTTGCAATGTTGGGCAGCCAATCGGATACCCATGTACCGGCTTCGCCATGTTGTTTCCATTTGCGTTTGTCCGCCAACAATGGTGCATTGTATTCACCCATAGGGGTAATGATTGGACCATAAGTGTCAGGCAGCGGTTGCCCCGCGAGTTCTCTAAGCTTGGGTTTTGGGTCGAATAGATCGAGGTGACTTGGTCCGCCTTCCATGAAAAGAAAGATGACTTGTTTAGCGCGAGCAAGGTGATGACTGACTGCGGCAGAACCAGTCGGTATTGTTTCCGACCTCACTGCTTGTTGACTCAGCATTCCTGTTAACGCGATACTACCAAACCCTAGGCCTGCTTGGGCTAACATCTCACGTCGGGAGGATCGACCGTCAAATATGCGTGGGGGTGTGTTCATGGTTGGCAGAAGGTGAATTACGTATTGAGAGGTTGGATTATTGACTATATAGGAATTCGTTTGACGCTAGCAATACATGACAATAATCGGTCCAAGCCTCCTCTGGTGACTCAGCGTTACTGAAAAAATCGCGGGCAACTTGTTTCTCGTTGTTCGTGGCAGGCCGGCTGTATAGCTTCCAATGTATCAGATCAATGTTCTTTTCACAGTTTTTTATGTCCGGAGGCAATGTAAGCTTGCTCAGGGCCGCGGCACGCGCAAGAACCCAAACGTTGTTCATGATCAGGAGTGTTTGCGTTGGAGTGGTGGTGGTGTTACGTTCCGGTGAACTTAGGATGCCGTCGGTTCCATCGAAGGCTAACAGAAAAGGGTGCGGGTGATTACGCATCATTTTTAGAAATGCCGACCGACGTGGTGAGTCGACGCCTTGGCCTTCGCCGCCTAGTTGCAGATCTAATTCACCACTGACTTTGAGGATGTTGTCGCGAATTTGTTCGGCGTCAAGTCGCCGAATATTTGCCCGCCAGAGAAATTGATTGCCGACATCGAGTTGCCGCATTTCGGCTGCGTTTGGGTGGATTGCGGATTGTCGGTAGGCTTGGGATGTCACAATGAATCGATGAATCTCCTTTATGTCCCAGTTGCTTTCAATAAATGAGGCGGCTAAGAAATCGAGGAGTTCCGGATGCGTAGGACGCGTACCGAGTGTGCCGAAGTCGCTTGGCGTATCTACGATGCCATGGCCGAAGTGGTACTGCCAAATTCGATTGACCATCACACGACTGGTCAGCGGATGCCGTGGATCAGTTAGCCACTTAGCGAGCGCCGTTCGTCGTCCGGTCGTGCCAGGTTTCTCTGGAGATACGATTGCTGTTGCCGTCGGGTCGAGTAAGCTCAGTCCCCCCGGTTGCAGAGAATTACTAGTGTTGGGGATCAACGTTGGGGGAGCTGTCGTGTCAACGTCGGTAACTGAGGCGATGATTCCGAGGGGTGCTGGCATAAGGCTATCGAAGGACTTCAAAATTTCAGTTAGTTGGTTCCATTTTTCGAGGTCGGTTTCCTTGAAATGCTTTGACCAGTCCACATCATCGACTTTCTTTTGAACTTGGCGAAATGCCAAGTACGCGATTTGTTTCTCGTAGGGCGTCCGTTCGCCATCTTCCTTGTAAAGTGTCGGGCGCACATCCAAGGGGAACATTTCTATCTGTGCTGTGGTTAGTTTTTTAATATGCTTCGCTTGCATAGAGTCGATTTGTTTACGGACGTCGGATGTCGCTTGTCGCCACTTTTCGAACTTAGTTCGATAAGCCGCCCGTTGGGAGGAGGTGCCTGCTAATTGTTCATCGAGTGGCAGTAGAGGCGCAAAAAATGCTCGCAGGCGAAAATAATCGTCTTGCAGAATCGGATCAAATTTGTGATCGTGGCAGCGCGCACAACTCATGCCCAACCCTAAAAACGCGTCTCCGGTGACGTCGGTGATGTCGTTAAGAATAATATCCCATTGGGATTTTGCGTCACGTTGATTGAATTCGTAAATCCAGTGTCGCAAAAAACCTGTGGCTATTTGAGCTTGTTGGTTCATCGGTTCTAACTCGTCACCAGCAAGTTGTTGTTGGATAAATTGGTCATAGGGGCGATTATGGTTGAACGAGTCAATGACATAATCGCGATATCGCCATGCTTCGTCTCTATAAGAATCAGCACTGTACCCATCGGAATCAGCATACCGCACTAAATCAAGCCAGAACTTGGCCCAGCGGACTCCATGTTGCTCATCGTCTAAGAGTTGGTCAACGATTTGACGGTAATGTTGGTCACTAGGATTGGCACTAAAATTTTTGACAACTTCAGGAGGCGGGATTAAACCGGTGAGGTCCAAATAAAGCCGGCGGATTAATCGGTTTGGCTGCGCAGGCGGGGCCATGTTTAAGCCGCGGTCGCGAAGAGTCGCCATGACAAATCGGTCAATGGGATGGCGGTTTTTGCCACGAACGCGGGGTAGTCTAGGTTTAATGATTTCTTGAAAAGACCAAAATTCATGGTCTTCGTCGGTAAAACGTAAAGCCAGATCTCGCGCCGGGTCGAGTTTCGTTGTTGGCCATTTAGCACCATCACTAATCCAGTGCCGAATGTCGTCGACGATTTGTTTGGACAGCGTCATTGAGGGAGGCATTTCCAACCCGTTGTATTCAATCGCTTTGATGAGCAAGCTTTCATCGGGTTTGCCGAGGTTGATTGCAGGGCCTGAGTCGCCGCCGGTCAGGAGTGCTGCGATTGAATCGACTCGTAAGCCGCTTTCTTGCTTCTCCGAACCATGGCAAGCGTAGCAATGCCGGACTAACATCGGACGAATGTTCTCTTCGAAAAATATCGTTTGTTGGGCCGTGATTGGTGCGTCGGTTGCTTGCAACGATACTGTCGTTGACAGGGTGAACAGAGAACAAAGAATTAGAGCGAGATGAAGAGTCCGGTGGATCATTGTTCGCGGTGGGTGGAAATAATTGAGCAAGTGAAGTTTATCTGCATATAGTATGACATATGAACGCAAACGAGGTGTACCAGCTGGTTTTATATATTGGATGATATCGGTGGCGAATTAGAGATTGGCGGCTCTCCGTTTTCGATTTGTTGATCCCTCGGTTCGATCTGACAATGCGCTGTCACAGGTAATCATTGACGCCTTGGCCGCTGACGGGTCGCGTATATCAGATGGGGTTATGGATCCGCACTGATTTCAGGTTTATCAGAATCGAATGACAAATTGTCTTCGGGAATTACGCCATCTCCCAGATAGATGCGAGATTCAGGATGTTCTGCGAGCCATTTTCCCCAAGTGGTGATGATATATGGGTAGTCGCGAAGGGGAGCATTCTTTGAAGAATGAGAAAACCGGATGTTGTCATAATAGAAGAACATTTCTTTTTCCATCCACCCACCGAGTCCAACGGTAAGGTAATCGCCTCGTTCCGTCGAAGTAAAGACTCGAGCACGTTCATGAATATCACAATACGTCACGGTGATCGGTATTTCGTTGATTAAGTCATTGATCACTTTCTGTCCCAATGGTGCGAATGCGTGTACGATGTACGCACGATGCTCGTCACCTATGCTAATTCCAATCACTTGCTCAGTTTCGGTAACGTGCGCGTCTTTAGCGGTTAATGTTACTGGAGCGATCATGCCAGGAAGCATAAATGGCGTATCGTTGGGCGCTTTTTTTCCGTTAATCAACTGGTTGCGACGTTCCATTTCCGGAATGACAATTGCAACTCGGGGCTTTTCCATAAAGAGAAACTTGCCGAGTAGGATAACGCCGGTAACAATGATAATTATGAAGAAGCCCGCAAAATACCATGCAATGCGAGACTCAGGTTCATCGGATTCGGCAAAATTGTAATTATCATCATCGTCGTCGTCTGAAAAAAGAGGGTTGATCTTCTTGCTAACTTCTACATCAGGCGGTGCCGGCGATGTGGAATATTCATTTGCCGTATCGAGTTCGGATTGAATCTCATTGTTTGAATTGTCAGAGGTGTCCATCTTACCTGAGGGGATCTGAAATATCGCTTCTTGCATTTCGTGAGCGGATTGAAAGCGATCTTCCTTTTTGGATTTGAGGGCCTTGCCAAGCATGGGCTTAATTTCTGGAGGTACCGAATCCAAATCAATCACACGTGGTGATTCTCCGGTGAGCATCTGATAAAACGTCGCAGCTAGGCTCCAGAGGTCACTGCGGTGATCGGTAAGTTCCGCTGCCTGCCGTTGTTCCGGCGGCATAAAGTCCAGCGTCCCGATCACTGCTCCCTCCATCGTCATGCCTGTATCCGTGTTGTCGTCCTTAGCTAATCCAAAATCTGTGAGTTTTGGTATGCCATCTCCGGTCATTAAGACATTGGCTGGCTTAATATCACGGTGAATAATACCTGCGGCGTGTGCTTGCGCAAGTCCATCACAAAGTTGGTTGAAGATGTTAACGGCTTCGTCTAGCTCGATAGGGCCTGCTTTACATTTTTCCAGCAAGCTACCGCCTTGAACACATTCCATGATCAGAAAGGGGCCGTCTGTGGCGTGGCCATAGTCGTAGATCTGGACAATGTTGTTGTGATTCAACGCTGCGATTGACTTGGCCTCGGTTAGAAATCTGGCTACCGCAGTCTTGCTGCGAGTCGCCTTACCTAGAATGCGTTTAATAGCGACCTTGCGTCCAAGGCGGGTATCCGTAGCGAGGATAACCTCACCAAATCCACCTTTACCAAGCACGCCTTCTTCGGTGTAACGTTCAGAAAGATCCTCTAATTTGATTTCGTCATCAAACAGGTCGTCGAGGCTGTTGGCCGCAGAATCGCCCCCGATAGTTTCGCCGCCGCCGAGGCTCAATTCACTTGGGTTTTGTCGGGATTCGTTTTCGGGATTATCGTCGTCAAGCGTTTCATCGCCGAGGCTATCGTTAGAATCAGGCATGGAATGTAGTCTATTTAGGTAGAAGGTTATTGGGGAAGTTTGTCATATTGTCAAACGAATTGAGGCTGGAAGATATTTGCTACATGACTCCGAGACAGTGGCTTCACCCGGAGTTATTGATTTGGTTGGTTTGCGGGGGTCGTTGTTGGATTTTGCAAAGTAGACGTTGGTGCAAAAGGGACGGTAGCGGTATTCGCGCGCGTCATTTCAACAATGATTCGTTCTAATTCGAACAGCGCCTTTTGGTTTTGAGAATCAATCGTCAGAATAGCTTGGTACCAAATAACAGCTAACTCAGGTTTACCGATCTCCTCAGCTAATTTTGCAAGTTCTAATCGCATGGCGATGTTTGTTGGTTCACCAATAATGTCAATATTAAGTTTTGAGAATCGTTCACGTTTTGTTCTCAGTATTGTTGATCGGATGGCCAGTTCCTCGGCTTTGGCTTCATCGCCAAGGCCGCGATAAGCTTCAGACAATTTGTACATGAGTACATCGTCACTTGGGTAATAACGGAGGCCGCTGACAAATGTATCGACCGCTGTTGCGTAGGATCGATCTTGGATTTCGATTGTTCCCTTAAGCAAAATTGCTTCGTGTTGGGCGGGGTCACGAGTCAAGGCGTCGTTGAGTGCATTAAGCGCATCTTGAACGTCACCGAGGTTGTAATGACAAGAGGCTCGTAGAGCATAGATGCGTGGTGTTACAAGAACTTGGTTTAGTTGGTCGAGTGCTTGGTTAAATTGGCGAAGTTTAATGTGAACTTCTGCCATGCTGATGATGACGGTTTCACGGAGATCACCAAAGGGATCGAGTTCTAAGTAACGCTGATAGGCGATCAGGGAATCTTGCCATTGTTCATAATCTTGCTGCACCATGCCGATGAAGCGTAAAATTCGAGCATTGTTTGGATCGAGATCGGAAACGATTGTCGCTGAATCCATCGCTTGTTGCATATTTCCAATGTCATAATAAATGGACGCCATCAGTTGATAGGCAGGCACCAATTTGCGATTAGCTTGATCACTCACTTTGATAGCGGCATCCAAAGCTTGCAGCGATCCGCCGTATTGTTTCTGTTTAAACTGAAGTTCACCGACGATGTAATAATGGTAGGTTTTGATCAATGGATCATCGGAATCTTGCAGTGTTTTTAGGTGGTTTGCTGCAGCAGTCAGGTCCTCAACTGTTAACGCGATAAACGCGTTGAGGACAGCGACCCGATCGTCCTGTTGGGGTAACATGAGTAGGGCATTACGGTGGGTGATGACATCCGGTGTATGCCGTTGATGCAAGGCATCGAGTGCTGCCAGAAAGTGTTGTTCCGAAGTTAATTCGCGAGCACTGTAAAACGTCATTCCTTGCGTACGACGGTCCAACGTCATGACACTTAAAAAGATGGCGCCGATGATGATAATAACGAGAGCAAAAACTGTTTTTTTACCCGCGATGCCTCCAGAGGTAACCGTTGGTTCCGTTTTTGATGCTTCGTCAGTGGGAGGCGAATCGAGGATCCGTTGGTCCCTATCCTGCCGCAGCGAAGTGAAGGCTGAGGTTGCCGAGGTATCAGAAGATATGTCGGAAAACAGAGAATCCACTGATTCCACGGTATTTTCAGTGTTATCGTTATTTTCGATTTCGTCGTTTTCGTGTTGTTGAGACATCATTGGTTAATGGGGTAAAGGATAAGTTAAATGATTTGTCGCGAAATAATAAAAACTGCTGTTGTTCATTGAGTCGTCGTGACAACGGTAGTGATGGGAGTTGGTTGAATAACGACGAGAGGTTTATCGGTGGGTACATCCGTGATTTCTTGGATATGCCCATTTGGCCATTTGATACTTAGATGATCAATCGTGGCGTCACTTGGCAATGCCCAATGCAAGCATTTGTCATTTTGTGATAAATAACTTGCTCCACCTTTGGTTACCCGTAGAAGTTTTCCAATGGAGCAATGCAAAGTTATACTGCAACCGATGGCATCTCGATTGTTTTGTGTGCCGATCAGTTTGACGCGGATGTTGTTACCTGTTTGCTCGGTTTGATTTTCAATAATCGCCGCTGGTTCAACGTTATTGGAAAACACAATGTCAGCATCTCCGTCACCATCGAGATCTCCCATGGCAAGTCCACGCCCTGAGTGTTGTGTATCCATATAACCATGGTTGTCGAATCGTTTGCGAACGAATTTGCGGTAGTTGGATGGTTTGTTGATTTCGTTCATCAATAACAGAGGCATTTGTAACAACCGTCCAGAACGTGGATAGTTGATGACGTGCCCATTTGACACAATTAAGTCTTCGTCGCCGTCATAATCAAAATCGTAAAACGAAGTACCAAAACCGACGAATAAACCGCCTAGTGATGTAACTCCAGTGCGGTCTGAGACGTAGGTGAACAGGGTTCCACCATCATTGCGGTACAGGGCAAAAGCTTCTTGTTCGAAGTTGGCCACCCAAATATCCGGTCGGCCATCAAGGTTGTAGTCGCCGACATCAATTCCCATACTGCCATTGGAATTACCTATCCCGTCAAAAGCGACGCTCGAAAGAGTTGCTAGTTCTTTGAATTCACCATTGCCTTGATTGACATACAGGAAATTTGCAACGGTGTCGTTTGCGACATAAATGTCAAGATCACCATCGAGATCAAAATCGACGGACATGACGCCGAGTCCCTTGCCTTTGTCGGTTAAACCCGCTTCGGTCGTGGCGTCATGAAATGTGCCATCTCCGTTGCTGTAGTAGATGATATCTGGTAGCGGTTCATATAGTTTAGGCGGACAAATTTCCCGTTGTCCAGGATTGGGCCCGTCGCAAAATGGATGATTGGCAAATGACCAATTAACATAATTGCAAACATACAAATCGAGATTTCCATCGCCGTTGTAGTCTCCCCAGGCCGCACTACTACTCCATTTGTTGTTGTCCAACCCAGCGGGTTCGTGGATTTCTAAAAACGTACCATCACCCTGGTTATGAAAGAGTTTTAGGCTATTCCACCCGGTGAGGACGAAATCGGGAAAGCCGTCGTTATCAAAGTCAGCGACTTGGCAGCCATGAGTATATAGGGAAGCATCGTTTGTAAAAGCCTCAGCGGTAATCGCCGTGAACTGTGCCATTCCATTGTTGCTGTATAACATTCCCGGATGACCTGTGATGACCTGCTTCTGGTATTTGCCACCACCAGGGAAGAAAATGTCAACGGTACCATTCATGTCATAGTCCAGCATGCCCACTCCGCCACCGAGCGATTCGAGAATGGAATTGTTTCCAGCTTCATGCCCATTTTGGTATGTGAAATCGACACCCGCTTCGTTGGTAATGTCCAGCAATACCACATTTTTTCCAACGTCACGTGAACCTAATTGCACATCTTCACTTAATTCGGTCAAGGAATTAGTGGATCCAGGGTCATCGATTGTGATGTCATCCAAGTTCGATAATTGATCCAGCGGATTGTCGTCCGGGCATCCGGTGAGGCTCAGCGTCAGGACGGCGGCGGCTGCAAAAAAATAGTTTGTGAATTTGTGTTTCATGGCGTTGTTTGGTTGGTAGAGAAGGCTAGTGTATGCTCGGCGAAATTAGTTAGTGGATGGTGCCGAGGCAGTGTTTTGAGGTTGGTTCTGTTGTGGTAGAATTGGATTCTTGGAAGTGGAAGGAGTGCCAGTTGTTGCAGTGCCATCGTCTGCTGATTTACTAGCTTGTGCTTTGACGAAAGCGATTTCACGCTCAAATTTTACAATTTGGCTTTGCAGTGCGGGGTTTGCTTCGACTTTCTCTCGATAGTACTTCAGCATGAATTCTAATGTCGGCAAGTACTTTGAATTGAGTAGGTAAGCCGTCCTCATCCAAACCATAGCGTCTTGTTCGGATCCGTATCTCCAGAAAATCCGTGCAACCGTCAAGCGATCGTTAATGCTTTCGGGTCCACTACCAATGGTTTCAACGATTTGATTGGCTGTGGCAAGATTGTTTTTAATATCTTCAACCGCATCAAAATGCGCTTGTGCTTCTTCAAGTCGCCCTTCGCCTCGTAGAGCCATAGCGAGAGATTGGCGTGGGTCTGTTAATAGCCCGTCGTTGTCTACAATTGGTTGCAATAGTGGAATAGCTTCTGCGTACCGTCTGTCAACTACAAGAATCCGACCTAGTTCGTTAGAGGCAGCATAATGTTTGGGCGTATCTTGCAACACGATACGTAGAATTTTTTCTGCTTTGTTGGGTTGACCGAGCATGCGATAGCAATGTGCTTGGGCAACGTAGGAATCAATCATTAGCAACGGGTCTTCCTCTGCAAGCTTTAAATATTTCAGAGCTCGTTCTGTATTTTTAAGGTCGAGTAGGACGTCCGCAATCTCCATGGCCGCGGCGTAGTATTTGGGATCGACCTTTAGGGCGTTTAGATAGCATTGTTCGGCTTTCTTGTTAACGTTCATTGATTTGTGAATAATGCCTTCTAAATAGTGAGGCCGTGCATCGCCGGGAAAATCCTGTTGCCAGGCGCGAACGAGCTGTATTGCCGAATCGTTTAATTGAAATTGGATAAACCCGATAATATAGGCCTCGCAGATTTCACGTTCGTCGCCACGAGGGTCTGCTAAAAGTTTGGAAAGATGCGGTCGTGCCTTATCAAGATCAGCGGATTGTGCGGATGCCAAGATGCGTTCGCGTGCGATCATCTCGGGATCGTAACCCGCGTCTTGGGCACGGTCTAAATACTCGCTCATCTGACGGTAATTACCTTTGCGACGTTCAAGGCGAGCCGTCATAAAGTGAATTTCACTCTTTTTGATAAAGGGGATTTTTTGTGCAAATGTAATCCACTCTTGAGCGAGTTCAAGTTTGTGTTCCAGTAGATTCGCTTTTGCTTTAGTTAGGGGAACTGTTGTGGCATAGTATGATCCTCCCACCAATAGAGCGGCTAACGCCACGGCAATCGTAACTAAGCGTGTCGCTGGTTTTGTGTTGACCGTAGGTGCTGAAGTGTTTGTAGCAGCGGTTGTTTGTTGGTCATTGCTCGATGAAACATCGGCCTGATCGTGCGGGGTTTCAGAACCCATTGATTTATTCCGACTTGAGTAAAGGTTGTGTGACAAAGATGTTCGTTTAAATGAATGTCACGGATGTGAACGGTTGATCGAGTTCACTTAAAACAAGTGTGGACATTCAATTCTATGAGAGAGTTTTCTTGCGTCTTTGTAAGTGGGGAACCCCAGCGCAAGAAGCATAGTCTCATATCAATAATACGCTATCTATAAGAGTAGATACGAATGTGATTGTGATTTTGGTCGATTGCAAGTGTCGATTAGGGATGATTAATCGAATTATTCCACCAAATCGATACATCTGTACGAGGCGTAACGAATTTATCAGCAAATTGACCGGTGGCAATGTCGATATCACCATCACCATCAAAGTCGCCAACGGTAACGGTTGTATGCTGTGCGTTGTCCATTTCCAGTGATCGTGCTGTGAATTCTCCTGTTTTGGTTTGTTCTAGCCAAATCAAAGAGTCCCGACTTTGTTGGACGCCAGTTTCCAGTATCTCAGAGCTAATCAAGCTGCAGCAGACGATATCATCGTCACCATCGTTATCAAAATCGGCGGCGACAGCGCGATGAATACCTGGCATCGCGCGTAAAACATGCGGACTCCACTCTCCCTCACCCTGGTTTTCAATCCAATGCGCTCCTTGATAGGGGACGATGTAAAAACTGTCGAATACGTCTCCATTGGTGAATAGAATATCAAGGTCGCCATCGTGGTCGAGGTCATGTAGGTCGATTCCCGTTGATCCCCAGACGGGGTTATCGGCAGAGAAAATTTTCTGACGACGAAAAGTACCATCACCTCGATTAAGGAATAGTTCTATCGACTCGTGCTCTTGACTAATCAACGATGCGAAATCCAAGTGGCCATCGCCATTGAAATCTGCGATTGGAATATGAATAACGCCATGACGATCGTCGATGATTATCTTTTCGTATTGGGGGATTCCGTTCTCAATGCCAGTGTGCAAAAGTAGCCAGACATGGCCCGACAGTCGCCAACCAAATTCGGCAACCAATAAGTCTTGTTGACCGTCTTGGTTAAAATCGCCAGCTTGAACGTCTGTTACGCGACCCAGTCCGCCCATCAATACGGTTGTCTCAAACTTATCATTGGAATCCGGAGATTCACGTAGCCAAATAACTTGGCCGTTAGTGTGATCTTCCGGTAGGAAACTTCCCAGGTCAGCCACTAAGTAATCGGCAACGCCATCATTGTCTAAGTCTGTCAATGTGGTATTGCTGGGGTTGGGAACTAGAGCGCGTCGGTCAAATACCATTGTTTGACCATCAAAATGAGCTTCTTGAACAATGCCCACTCGCATATCACAGAGCATTAGTGTGGAACGATTTAATAGATGAGTGTTGGCTTGATCGTACCATTGAACGTTGGCAGTGCCAGAAGGGACATGATGTGGTTGGCCCGGGGAGATTGCGGCCATTGCATGATGCGTTGGTTTGAATTCAATGGGGCTAGGATCATTTTCTGTGGCCAGCGGCGGCGGTGGAATTGACTTTGGTGCATGTCGTCGATAGTAGTCGATGACTTCACTGCGTCTTGGAAGCGTCAGGTCAGTGCGACCGGATTCTTCGTAGAGTTTAAAGCCCAGCTCAACTTCGGCGAACCAACCTTCGCGGGGGATGGCTGCGGGAGGAGGCGTTGCGTGACAGTCACCACAGAAATGGTCAATCTCTGCGAGAACTCGAGCGTCAGTGTTTGCGGGATTGTTGTTGAGTTGATTGTTTGCTGATTGATCATCGGTTATTTGATCGATGCCGCTTTTTTCATCATTGCAGCCGGTGATTGTTGCGAGGGTAATGATCAGTAACGATGCGGTGGCAATTGTCTTCACGGAGAGCGACTTGTTGGCGACCAATCGCAGTTGCGGGGTTGTGTGGAATCTCTTGGTGTTTGCGGAGCGAGACATAGGGAACGTCGGGTTTATAGTTTGATAGTTTTTGGTGAATCGTCAGAACAGATGATATGTTTTAGCGTATCAGTAAGGGTATGTTATTGGGCGTTGATGACCCAATACCATTTTAAGCGAGGACGGATTTTGCATTGAATGCAGATACATTGGCATACGATTTAAAGTGGGTAATGTTCTGTTACAAATACGCACTTGCAAAAAAAAAACCTCTCGAACCAAAGTTGGCTCGAGAGGCGCAATTACTCTTGCCCTAAAAAAATTAGGAAACAATAGCTCTGCCTTTAATATATATCTAAATAGGTTGATGTCAACGCACTTGTTAATTAATTGGTAAGCATCGCGTTGCGAAAATAGCGTTTTTTCGTTTTTCAACGGATTTATTTACGACAAAAATAGACTGGTTGGACCGATCTTAGGTGTTATGCTTTGACAGAAGCCTGTCGGAGGTGTTTGGTGTTAAACATTAAGTGGGTTCGTTATGTGTGCCGCCCCAAGCGTAGCAAATGATATTGTTGTCATTTAAAGAATTCAGATTTAACTGTTTTGTGAGAAAAAAACGATGAAAACGAATGTTTTAGTTTGTTTGTTACTGATTATTTTTAATGTTAGCCTGGCTGCGCAAGATCAATCCCCGGTAGCGACTTGGAAATATCCCATTAGTGTTGCGTCGAGTGCCGATGCAATCTACGTTGCCGACCGCCAACTTCCAGGAATATGGTTGGTGAAAGACGGTAAAGCGGAGGTGTTCTTTCAGGCAGACAAAAAATTTGGTTCCGCCTTAAATGCGATTCGTTGCTTAGCATTTGACCAGTCTGGACACTTAGTTGTTGGCGACAGTGCGACTCGTGATGTTTATCGGTTCGACGAGCAACGAGTGCCTCACGCATTGACTGGTGGCAAGATTGGGATCCCCATGGGCATTGCGGTTGCCAAAGATGGTTCGCTGTTTGTTTCAGATTTAGAGTTGAAGCAAATTGTACGAATACTTGTAGATTCCAAGAACGTTGAAGTCGTCGCTACTGTGGCGGCGCCGACTGGTTTGGCGTTAGCAGCAAATGGAGACGTATTGGTGGTTTGTCGCGCTAAAGATCCGGTGCGTCGAGTGACCGCTGCGGGTGAAGTTTCCGTGGTTGTGTCTGGAACGCCGTTTGGATTCGCCCAAGATATTGCCGTCGACGGTGAGGGAAAAATTTTTATCACTGACGGTTATGCCAAAGCAATTTTCAGCGTAACGTCAGGTGGGGCTCTGACAAAAATACTCGCGGGCGATCCCTTAGTTCATCCCGTGGGCATATGTCGTAGCGGCGATGTAATGTTGGTGGTAGACCCACGAGCGAAGAAGTTGTTTCGTTTGGCAGACGGTGGCCTTGAATCGATGCTCACCGAGTAGTTGGAGGGTTTTTGTGTTTGTCAGCTCATGCTGAGGCGTTTACGCTCAGCCACGAATGCAAATAATTGGCCTCAATCGTGAAATGCCGGGATCTCCGCTATTTCGGTTCCGTCGAGCATGCCCTGGACAAAGTTGGCCACATTCTTCACGGTTAAATCAATGAGTGCTTGTCCGTTTTCGGCGTTGGCAGCTAGCGGTTCTTGATCCGCTTGGTCATTCATTGCATCGTGTCGTACGTTTTCGGGGAAGGCAGCAAGCGCAAAGGCGGTTTCAAATTCTTGTGCATGACCGGGACAACGCCCCGTTTTCAGGAATGGGTTCGTTTCAGCAGGCGTCAGGAAATCCCAGTACGACTTGAACTGAAGGTTTATTTCAAGTCGTTGTAGAAATTGTCCCCAGATACCCACGCACGGCGCGATGTTACCACCATGCCCGTTTAGCACTAAGATATTCTCAAACCCTGCGCTTTGCATGCTGCGAATTGCATCGAACAGCACCGCTAAGAAACTGCCGGGCATGGCCGTCAACGTTCCCGGGTGTCGCATGTGATGCTCACTGATTCCGATATTCATCACAGGCGCAACGATAACATGAGGGTCCAATTGCTCGGCGACTGCTGTACTGACATGCATGATACTTGCGTTGTCATGTTCCATCGCTAAATGTTCGAGATGTTGTTCTGTGGCTGCAATCGGAATAATACACGCTTGTAATTCCCCGGCAGACATCCGCTGACGGAATTCCCGCCGAGTGTGTTTTCCTAGGAGTACTTTGTAGGGGAGTTCAAGAGTCATTGTTTATTTCCAGAAGGGTTGGATTTTCTGCGTTGTACGATTGATATGACGAGATCGTAGATTTTCCATTCGATTATTAATAGTACTAATGGTGAGGCGAACAAAATTGCTTGTTTTAGCTTTGGAGAGTCATCAAGTTGAGAGAACGATTGACTAAGCCCTTCGTAGAATGCGACGATAAAGGCGCTGTTGAAAACTAGCAGCAGGCAAGTAAATGCACAGATAGCTATGAGTAGGCTGAGCCCACGTCGAGATTGCAATGGCGGTGATTTTGTCATAATACAGCTTGGTGTTTTGCAATGTTTATGGTGCTGGGCTTAATTGTACTACTTTCAACTACGAATTGACACGAATTCAACCTAATTAACGCCATGAATTGAGACTGAGTTGCCGGTAGTATGCTTGTTGCCGTTGATGCAGTATTATAATTTGTCTAAAGGTTGTAATCGTTTTTGCGTAAAAAAATAGGAATTGCAAGCAATGTCAGAAATGAGAACAGAGCGGGATTCAATGGGGGATGTTGAGGTTCCTGCGGACGCTTACTATGGAGCGCAAACACAACGTGCCGTTGATAATTTCCCAATTTCTAATTGGGCGTTGCCCGACGCGTTAATTCGAGCAATGGGGCTTGTGAAGTACGCTTGCGCGATAGCAAATCGTGATCTCGGTAAACTAACCGCTACCGGAAAAACGCCTTTGGAAGCAGAACAAGTAGACGCTCTGTTAACGGCATGTCAAGAAGTTGCGGCTGGCAAATTTGATAGCCAATTTCCGGTGGACGTGTTTCAGACTGGTTCTGGCACTTCAAGCAATATGAACGTCAACGAAGTCATTTCTAATCGTGCGATTGAGATCAATGGGGGCGATCGATTTGCTTCTGACAAAACAATTCATCCCAACGATCATGTCAACATGGGGCAAAGTACGAACGATACGTTTCCCACGGCCATCCACGTTGCTGTCGGCATGACGATTGAGAAAAAACTAATTCCAGCTCTGCAGAAGTTTGCGGAGACATTGCGATCAAAATCCGAACAATGGGATCAATTGATCAAGATTGGTCGGACTCATTTGATGGATGCAACTCCGCTGCGTTTGGGGCAAGAATTTGGCGCCTTTGCGCGCCAAATCGAATTGTCCATCGAACGCGCTCAATCCGCTCAGAAGGCAATCCTGGAACTGCCGGTGGGCGGAACGGCGGTTGGTTCGGGCATAAACACGCATCCAGAATTTGGTAGTCGAGTGTCGGCTTGTTTAGCAGAGCAAACGAAGATTGCATTCATTGAAGCGGTCGATCATTTCGAGGCCAACGCTCAGCGTGATGGATTAGTGCAGTGTCACGGCGGGTTGAAAACAATTGCTAATACATTATTCAACGTGGCCAATAATATTCGTTGGTTGGGGGCCGGCCCTCGTTGTGGATTCGGCGAAATTCAATTACCGACTCGACAGCCGGGTAGTTCGATTATGCCAGGCAAGGTTAATCCAGTGATGTGTGAAAGCATGATGCAAGTGGCAGCTCGAGTAATCGGCAACGATCAAACGGTTACCTTGTGTGGCACAGCTGGGGGTAACTTTCAATTGAATATTATGATGCCGGTCATGGGTCACACGACGCTCGAGAGTATTGCATTGTTGAGTTCCGTCGTGAACGCTTTTGTGGATCTTTGTGCTGAGGATATTGAGGCGAACGAAGATGCCTGTGAAGCAGCTGTTGAACAAAGTTTGTCGATGGTGACGAGCTTAAATCCGTATGTCGGTTATGAGAAAGCTTGCAAGTTAGCAAAAGAAGCACTGGCAAGTGGAGCGACGATTCGAGAGCTGTGTGAGCATGAGCAAATACTTTCAGAAGCAGACCTCAAGCATGCACTTGACCCAATGCGGATGACCGAACCGCAAGAGTAGAGCAGTTGGTGTAGCTGCAAAGTGTCTATCAATTGATGCTGCATTAATCGAGAACGCGGACACAACAGGAACCTTGGTTTTCACGGTGGACTGGCAAACACCCCGACACGGATTTGGTCCTGTGTGGAGTGATTTTAGTGTTGTATGGTTTTGGCGTATTTTTGCTCAGGAGCATCAAATTGACCTTACGCCAAACCTGATTTGCTTTATCATTACCAAATTACAAGGATATCTTCTATCCAGGAGGTTTTGCCTCTTAGATACAGAGAATTTCAAACACACAATCACCATAGACAACCTTTTTGGTAAATCTTTTTATTTGGGGCTAGATACAGCAAATGGCGCTGGAAAATATTAGAAACATTGGCATCTCGGCACATATTGACTCGGGTAAAACAACCCTTAGCGAACGTATTTTGTTTTACTGTGGTCGCATTCACAAGGTTCAGGAAGTACGCGGCGAAGGAACTGGCGCGACGATGGACCATATGGAATTAGAAAAAGAACGTGGGATTACAATCACCAGTGCTGCCACAACGGTTCAGTGGGAGGATTTCACGGTAAATTTGATTGATACTCCAGGTCACGTTGACTTTACGGTCGAAGTAGAACGTAGTTTACGAGTTCTCGACGGGGCAATTCTTGTCTTGTGTGCAGTTGGTGGTGTCCAAAGTCAATCAATGACCGTTGACCGCCAAATGAAACGCTACAAAGTACCCCGCCTCGCATTTATCAATAAGATGGACCGTACGGGTGCTGAACCGCATCGCGTCTGTTCGGAAATTGCGGAAAAACTAGGCGATTCTCCAATCCTAATGCAATTACCCATCGGCGAAGGTGAAACATTTGAAGCTGTTATTGACCTCATTACGATGAAGGCATTGTATTTCGATGGCGTACACGGTGAAAACGTACGCGAAGACGATATTCCGGAAAATATGCAAGCCGACGCTGAAAAATATCGCGCGATCATGTTGGATGCCTTGTGTGTGTTCAACGATGACTTGATGGAAATTCTAATGAACGAAGAGCAGCCTTCTGAAGAACTGATTCACACGACACTATGTGATGTGGTTCACCAACGAGGAGCGACTCCTGTTTATCTTGGTTCCGCCTTTAAGAATAAAGGTGTTCAACCTCTGTTAAACGCAATTACTCGATATCTACCGTCACCGCTCGGTAAAGAAATTGAAGCGAACGAAATTGATGGCGAAGAAAAAATGACACTAACGCCTGACTTTGACGAGCCATTCGTAGGTATGGCCTTCAAAATTGTTGAAGACACCTTTGGCCAACTGACGTTTATGCGAGTTTATCAGGGGCGGATCAAAAAAGGCGAAACTTACTACAATCAACGAAATAAACGTAAAGAGCGTTTTTCGCGTATCGTTCGAATGCACTCGGATAAACGAGAGGAAATCGACGAAGCGACCGCTGGCGATATTGTCGCTGTGATGGGAATTGACTGTGCCAGTGGTGACACTTACAGCGACAAAACAAATTACTGTTCGCTGGAAAATATTTATGTTGCTGATCCTGTTATCACGATGGCAGTCGTCGCGGCGAATCGCAGTGAGTCAGACAAGCTTGGAAAAGCTCTTCAGCGATTCCGCAAGGAAGACCCAACTTTTCATGTTCGTACCGACGAAGAAACTGCCGAGACGTTGATTGCTGGAATGGGGGAATTACACTTAGAAGTTTATCTTGAGCGAATTCGTCGTGAGTACGGTGTAGAAGTAGAGGTAGGTGCGCCCAAGGTAAGTTATCGTGAAGCCCCAACGGTTAGTGCGTCGTTTAATTACAAACACAAGAAGCAAACTGGTGGTTCTGGTCAGTTTGCGCATATTGTCGGATCCATTGAGCCGATTGATGTCGAAGGCGACGACACATTTGAATTTGAAGAAAAGATTGTCGGCGGACGTATTCCTAAGCAATACATCCCTTCGGTTGAAAAGGGTTTCCGGCTTTCCTGTGAACGGGGTCCTTTGGCTCGCTACCCGGTAGTGGGCGTGAAGGTCATTTTGAACGACGGATCTTATCACGAAGTTGATAGTTCTGACAAAGCGTTCCAGACAGCGGCTGGCGGTTGTTTCCGACAACTATTCCCGGAAACGAAACCGGCAATTTTAGAACCGTTGATGTTGATGGAAATTGAATGCCCAGAAGATTACCAAGGATCGGTGACCGGTGACATCATTAGTCGCCGAGGCATTGTTGCTTCTTCAGATGCCCGAGATGGCATCACACAGATTAACGTTGAAGTACCTTTGGTCGAAACGTTTGGATATGCAACAGATCTGCGTTCGATGACTAAAGGTCAAGGAACTTTCCAAATGGAACTTGCTCGCTATGGCAAGGTCCCTCGAAGTATCCAAGAAGATATTATTAAGATCCGTGCCGCAGAGTACGCTGAAATGAAGAAGTAATATCGGCCAGGGTATTTCGTATGCAATCCAACCACCGAGAGTCACCTAGACTTACGGCGGTTTTTTCCGCGTTAGTGGTACGTCTTACGCATTAGGTAGCAGACGTTACATATCAAATACAGATTCGACGTTGCCTCGTAGAATTGTCGAGCCAAACTCGATCGCGCGTTGTTCGGACCAATTTCGGTCGATGACATAACGCTCGGCAAGTACCTTAGAAAGGATACGCTTGTACATGCGGAACTTCGGCAGTGCGAACTCGAGTTTGTACATATCGCTGTAATACCCAATTTGTTTGGTTTGGGGGACGGCTTCGAGACGAGCGGCTGTATCGTGTTCGATAAATGTTGGCGTATTGCTGTACCACCAGTGCCCATGGGTAACGATGTTAGGGAATATCCAAGCGTAACTGGCGAGTTCTTGATTGGTAACACTTGCGAGCACTGATATTGGAAAGGTGACGGCAGGAAACGCATTGAACAGTTCTTCGTATTGGATGAGTGAAACACGACTGTCATACAGATCTTGTCCCTGAAATACGCCTGTGGGGTAAACTCGACGGTTGACTCCGATCATTAGATCAAACGGTAAATTATGGGTTTCACATTGCTGGGTGATTGTCCAGAACATCCAGCGAGCCAACGTTTCAATGTGGCTAGCATTGGCTTGAGTTCCTTTAGCCAATATTTCTTCTAGTGCGTTCTTGGCTTGACCATCGGAGATTGCCGACGGGCTAAAACTGGGGGGTAGTGAGATCGCACATGCTTTGGCGTTGTTGTTTTTGAAACGCTGAAACAGAGTGGCGACAGCTTGTCGCAAATCCGCAATTGATTCCAAGGATGTGTCGGTGGAAACTTCGAGTCGGTCACGCACATCTTGATTGGCTAAATGAAAAACTAAGTCATCGGTCCGCAAGCAGGGAATGTAGACATTAGTGTCAAAGCCTTGTAATGAGTCATCGAAATCGTTGGTCAGGAAAACCGCCTCGATCCCGGATTTTTTCAAAACTCGATCTGCCCAATTGTCAGCATCCATTTGTGTCTGGGCAGCGTTATAGATCGATTCCCAATTCGATTCGTCGACAAGGGTGCCTTCCAAGCCAAAGAATTCTTGGCACATTTCAATGAACCAACTGTATTGAATCGTGTTTTGTATGGGTTCTAGATTTGAAAGTAACAGTTGGACCTTGTCACGATCAGTAATATTGGGGGCTTCAATTAGTGATTTATCGAGGCCAGCGGAATGTGCAAGTTCGGTGTAATAGTGATAGCCGAGAATATCGGCGAGGCTGTCGGAAGCGGGATTGAGAGCATCAATGTGGGTATGCGGGTCAATGAGCACGATGCTGTTTAATTCGTTATAAATATTCGTTCGTAATTGTTCGGACATGGCCATTGGCTTTCATCTGACAGGGCGCAAAGGTGGTGCATTGGATTTAATTTACCTTAGGACGCGTTTGTGCAGTAGGTCCTGTCCGCAGAAACGAAGTGTTGCCGGAGCGGGTGAACTCTAGCCACGAATTGTTACCGACTGTAAATCTAGGCATCCGCACTTTATCTAACCCGTCGGGTTGCTACGTCAGTTGTTTGACTTTTGGTTTCAATAAAGGGACAATCGGGGTTGTTTTAAATGTTTGCGAGCGCAAAATCGGGATATTGTTGGTTTTGGAATTTGGATACATCGATGAATAAGCGACATTGTTTGTTAACGGGAATCATCATTGGGTTTACAGCAACATTAAATGTTTTGGCTGCTTCACACGAGGATGAGGACCAAGTTGATTTTGTAGATTCGATACAGCCTATTCTAAAAAGAAGTTGTTATTCTTGTCATGCCGCAGATAAGCAAGAAGGTGGATTGCGTCTTGATCATCGCGACAGCGCGATGATCGGTGGTGACAGTGGCCCGATTGTTGTTAAACAACGTCCCGCGGACAGTTTGATGCTACAGTTGATTGCTGGCTTGGACGACGATCGCGGGCGAATGCCGCCGGAAGGCGAGGGTACTCCACTTACCAAACAGCAAATTGACCTTTTTAGACAATGGATTCAACAGGGGGCTAACTGGCCGGAAACTACTGACGTTGTCCTTCCATCGTCGCATTGGTCTTTTCAACCGATTCAATTACCCGAGTTACCGACGGTTAAAAACAAGCGTTGGGGACGTACAGCAATTGATCGATTCGTATTAGCAGGCCTCGAAGAACGAGGGGTTGCACCGTCGCCCGAGGCGAATCGTGGTACTCTGTTGCGTCGACTTTATCTCGATGTGTTGGGATTACTTCCGCCCCCCAATGTGGCGCGGGAGTTCCTCGCAAACACTCGCGAGGATGCCTATCGAATTGCTGTGGAACGTGTACTTGCTTCAAACCACTACGGCGAACGTTGGGGACGGCACTGGTTAGACTTAGCGAGGTATGCCGATAGTGATGGATATGAAAAGGATCGTCCTCGGCCTCATGCTTGGCGATATCGCGATTGGGTAATCAATGCACTCAATGCTGATATGCCATTTGACCAGTTCACAGTTGAGCAATTAGCCGGCGATTTGTTGCCCGATGCGTCGGTCGAAATGAAGGTCGCGACTGGTTTTCATCGCAATACGTTGCACAACACTGAGGGGGGTACGGACAAGGAAGAAGATCGAGTGAAGAAAACAGTGGATCGTACCAATACGTTTGGGTCGATTTGGATGGGTTTAACGGTCGGGTGTTCTCAGTGTCATAGCCACAAATATGATCCGATTTCGCATCGTGAATATTATCAATTGTATTCATTCTTCAACGATATTAGCGAACAAGATATTGCGGCGCCGACTGTAACGGAGCAATTGGAATTTGCTGAAACGGAAAAAGAATTTCAACAAAGCCACCAACCGTTCGTGGTAGCCGTACAACAGTATACGGCCAATGTATTACCCATGGCATTGGAAAATTGGTTGACTACTGAGAGGGCATCGCGGCACACGTGGGTCGTACCTCCTAGCGTTGCTGTTTCTAGTAAGCATGGCACAACATTTAAAAAGCTTGCAGATGCTTCGTGGTTGGCCGAGGGACCGAATGAGAGTTCCGAGATCTACACCATCACTGTGGACATGCCAAGCATTTCAGGTTTTCGCTTAGAAGTCTTGCCGGATGATTCGCTTCCCGTAAAAGGACCTGGCCGAGCCGACAATGGAAATTTTGTGCTGACAATGGTCACGGCGGAAGTTCGCCGAGCTGGGACAGAGGATGAATTTCAAAAAGTTTTGATCGCACGCACTCAGGCTGATTTTTCACAACAAAACTGGCAGGTGGAAAAATCAGTTAACACGAACGTGGATGATGGATGGGCGGTCAGCCCTCAATTTGGAAAATCACATCAAGCGTTGTTTCAATTTGCAAACGGGATCCAGTTTGCCGAGGGCGTTGAATTGCGAATTCAATTAGAGCAGAAGTATGCATCCGGTCGCGCGCACAATATTGGTCGTTTCCGCATTTCTACCTCGGAAAATGACGGTGAATTAACACTGCAAGGAACCCCTGCGAATGTTGGGTCCGCACTTGCTATCCAGTCGAGTGAGCGCAACGCAAAACAGCAACAAGTAATTATGGAATATTTTAAGACACACAATACAGAATACCTCGCGGTGGTTAAAGCAGAGCGAGAGCACGCGGCGCAAGCGCCGAAGGCACCAGCTACAAAAGCTCAAAGTGTCGTGGAAATCAGTACTCCGCGTCAGGGTTATATCCATTTACGAGGAAATTTTTTAACGCCTGGCTCAGCGGTTGAGACGTCAGGGTTCATGGTTTTGCCTCCGGTTAAACCTCGTGAGGAACAAGTTGATCGTCTTGATTTAGCGCAATGGACGGTTTCGGAGGACAATCCACTTACAGCACGCGTCACCATCAACCGTATTTGGCAGCGTTATTTCGGAGTGGGATTGGTGGCGACGAGTGATGATTTTGGAAAACAAGGCGAGCTCCCATCGCATTCAGACTTATTAGATTGGTTAGCCCACGAATTCCGTAGTCAAGGTTGGAGTCTCAAACATATTCACCGGCTAATTTTGACGAGTAGTGTTTATCGACAAGCATCTGCGACGCGCAGCGAACTAACTGAAAGTGATCCCGATAACCGTTGGTTGGCACGACAACACCGCGCGCGGGTGGAGGCTGAGATAGTACGAGATTTAGCTTTGGATGCGAGTGCATTGCTAAGTCATCGAGTTGGCGGCCCGAGTGTTAAGCCTCCACAACCAAGCGAATACGCCTCGCTGACGTATGCAAACAGCGCCCAATGGAGTACGAGTTCCGGAGACGACAAATACCGGCGAGGCCTGTATACGTTCTTTCAGAGGACCTCGCCGTATCCGATGCTGATGGCGTTTGACTCCCCAGATTCAACGCAATGCGTGACCCAGCGTTCGCATAGCAATACACCGTTGCAGGCGCTTACGCTTTGGAATGACCGGGTGTTTCACGAGTGTGCTCAACGCTTGGCTCTGCGCGTACTAACGGAGGTGCCCTCGGACAATAGTTCGGAAAAAGGTAACGAAGTACTACGACGGACTAGGATCAAATATTTGTTTTTGACATGCCTGTCTCGTTATCCGACCGATTCAGAATATCTATCGGTGGTCAAATATTTAGATAGTCAGTTGTCTCAGCTAACGGAAAATCCAAAAAATGCGGAGACGATTATTGGTGAGCGGCCATTTCCTCAGGTTGTAGCGACACCCACTGCGGCTGCTTGGGTAGCGTTGGGCAGAGTTGTTTTGAATCTGGATGAATTTATTACTAAGGAATAGCGGCGCGTCAGCGTAAAATCGGTAACCAACGGTGAAAGTATAGTTTACCGTTGGGGATGAGAGTTAGAAAAGTGTGGAGTGGAAAAATGCAACAAATACAAACGATGAAAGTACGAGCGGCAATAGAATCGCAAACGCGGCGGGAATTTTTTACCTCCGCAGCAAGTGGGCTAGGAGGCTTGGCTTTATCCCAATTATTTGCAGATGAAGGAGCAGGGGCCCAGTCACGCGGAGCTTTGGCACTGGCACCGTCTCATTTTGCGCCCACCGCCAAACGCTGCATTTTTATTTTCTTGGCGGGTGCTCCGAGTCACGTAGATTTGTATGATCCTAAACCGATCTTGGTAGAAAAAAACGGGGAGAGTCTTCCGCAGGAATTGACGGACAAAGTTCGATTTGCGTTCATCAAAAAAGAAAGCGCAATTTTGATGGGGAGCAAGAGGAAGTTTCATCGATATGGTGAGTGCCAAATGGAGTTGTGCGATTTACTGCCTCACATCGGATCTTGTGCTGATGATATTGCTTTGGTGCGGTCGATGCATACCGATGCATTTAATCACCATCCCGCTCAACTCATGATGACGACAGGTGTGCCTCGTTTCGGTCGACCAAGTTTGGGTTCGTGGTTGACTTATGGATTGGGTAGTGAAACGAATGAGTTGCCTTCCTATGTTGTGTTGTCGGCAGGCCGCGGTAGCTCCGGCGGTGTTTCCAATTGGACGAGCGGGTTTCTGCCGTCGACCTATGAAGGCGTTGTTTTCCGTGGTGAAGGTGAGCCTGTGCTGAACCTTAACAATCCGCTGGGATACGATCAACGAATGCAAAAGGATTCTCTAGATTTAATCAATCAACTTAATCGCGAGCGGCTTGAAAAACAAAACGATACTGAAATCGCTAGCAGAATCAATGCCTATGAACTGGCTTTCAGGATGCAGCAGGCCGCGCCGGAGTTGACAGATTTGAGTAGCGAGACATCTGCCACTTTGGATTTGTATGGCGTCACCCGATCCGAGCCGAAGAAAAATAGCTTTCGTGGTGGTGGGGCGAATGTGTACCAACAGTTTTCCAAGAATTGCCTGCTCGCTAGGCGTTTGGTTGAACGGGGCGTGCGCTGTGTTACGTTGATGCATGCTTCGTGGGATCACCATAGTAATCTCGACGCAGAGATTTCCTACAATGCGAGGATGCTTGATCAACCAGCCGCTGCACTTGTCACGGACTTGAAGCAACGAGGTCTGCTAGATGAAACGTTGGTTATCTGTGCTGGCGAATTTGGACGCACGCCGCTAGGTGAAAACCGCGGCGGTAATAAACAGAACACCGGCCGAGACCATCACCCCTATGCATATAGTTTGTGGATGGCCGGAGGAGGCATTCGAGGTGGCCAAGTTGTGGGGAAAACGGACGACATTGGGTGGGCACCTGTTGAGGATGCTGTTCACGTAAACGATTTTCACGCGACGATTCTTCACTTGTTTGGCTTTGATCATCATCGCCTAGTGCACCCATTCAAAGGCTTGGATGTGAGGCTTACAGATCAAGGTGGCAAAGTAGTCGAGAAGTTGATTGGATAAACCTCGGTCACTAATGACTTCAATGTCTAGGTTGTGAGAGGTAATGGCGAGTTTGCCAAGCTAGCAATGAGTTCGCTAGCGGCGTCTTGAGTCAGGAGGTCGCTGCACCACCATCCTTGGATTCGGGCGCGATGGATTACACCTTTTTCTAATTTTTGATCGAGTAGCAGGAATTCCCAGCGAGTTGATGGACCATTGCAATTGAGCGTGAACCCGTGGGCATCCATCGGATGTGGAATCTCTAGATAGCTAGTTCCGTTGCTAAAGTGACACAAGATGGCGTTCGCATTGGCTGTTGGTGCGTTTGTTTCGCTATCGAGCCAAGTACCTTTAGGCGAATATATGGAAATGTTGCCGGACGTAAAGCTGGTCTGTGAAGTGAGTGTGGCAGGTTGAAAAAGTTCGTCAGTTTGCAAAGTGGCAATGACTTCAACGCCTACTCTAGATTGCGTTTCGTTGGTGGAAGTCATGTATCGCCACATGATCTCCGCATGATTTGCTTGATTTGATTGCTTGCCATACGTCGCAATCAAATCACGTTGGCGGGTATAGGCGGTTAGTTGTTTTTCAGATTCGTCGGTAGGTGGTTCGTTGAGTTGCACGGCGAGTGTATGTGTGAGCGGTAGCTGGTTCGAGTTTAGGTTTACATCAAATAAACCTCGATTTGGAAATGCGAGATCGATTTTGGCTGTTAGATTGGCGTTTTGAAGATGCGCTGTTGTTGATTGGATAGTCCACATGTAATAAATAAAAATAGAGATTTGAGTAGTGGGAAAAAAAGACCCCGCCGTGACACCAAAGTGACTCGACGGGGCCGGAACAGAGAAGAGGCCAATTGCCACTGTGACTTAACAGCGGAAGCCAAGAATTTTAAAGATAAAAACAATGGCTGGGAACACCGCAGCCTCAAAAAAGAGGCGTCGTGTGGCAATGGAATCTACTTTGATAATACCAAACAGTCTGCCGAAGTCTAGTTTTAACATTACAAAAAACTGCGAATGTTACCTACGGTTGTTGATATCGACCGCAAAACAAAGGTCCAGAACAGTCATGCATCGCGGTAAAAATATTGTTTTTAGGGGCGGAAAGCGGAACGACTCGCGGATGATTATTTATGGCTAGGATTTTGACTTTTTGGCATTTCGGCTAGGACAGGCCGTTGCGGTAGAATTTAACCGCTGCTGGTCACCTATCCCCCCCAAATTATCGTTGATGGTTTAGGTAACCTCTATAATCTGAACCAATTAGTTTTCCTAGGCTTGTATATGCATAACTAGTCCTGAAATACATTGAAAACAGCCTGCCGGGCGATAGAATGAAGAGAGCTCGTTCGAGCTGGAACCATTCTATTTATTCCCTTGATCGTTTACCCATGTTGCCCAAATCGAGTTCATTACGATCGCTAATTGCGACTGTGTTACTCATTCTGTCTTGCGTCGCGTTTGACACGGTGCGTGGTCAGGATGAAGAACCCGCCGGCGTCGAGACGCCGAGCCTAGGAGGAGCGGTACGCAAAGCGCCAACGGAAATCTTTTTATTGAAGGACAAAAACGGAAAATTTGTTAAGGTTGCGACAAACTTAATGCTTGAAGAGTATTTGCGGATGTACAATCAGCAGAATCAGATTGACACTCCCAACACTCCACCACCCTATACGATTGAAGAAACCACTTTCAGTGGCCGCGCCACACAAACACACGCTTTGTTAGCGGTTGCCTATCGTATCCGAATTGTTCGAGAGGTTAGTGGTCAATGGACTCGAGTGCCATTACGTTTGAGTCAGAGTGTAATGCGGACGGCACCTCACTACGCAGGTAACGGTTCATTCTTTGTTACGTGGGACGAGCAAGACGGACATGTTGGCTGGATTCGAGGGGCTGCTGACAGTGTTCACACACTTACCCTCGATATCATTCGCCCGCTGCGTAAGGCTGGGCAAATCACTCAATTACAGTTAGACACTCCATTAGCACGAGGTCATTTTAATTCACTCGTGGTGCCGTTGTCCAAGGCTCAGTTCTCCCCTCCGGAAATCGCAGTACAAACGAAGCCCGGACTGGGGAATACCACCGAATTTGCCTTTGATTTTCAAGGTGGGGATTTGCAAATCAGTTGGAGTGCGAATAATCAGGTAAACAGTCCTGTTACGACTCGGTATCAGGCAACAGTGGCTACTCGATATAATGTCTTAGGAAGAAAAAACATGTCTGCCGAAGTGGACATTAGCATCGATGGGTTGGGTGCGGATGTAACGAGCTTTGAAGTGTTGTTGCCGCCGTCGATGCAGTGGGTGAACACCCCAACAGGAGAATACCGCATTACCGTATCAGGCAGTCAGGTGTCACCAACAGGCGACCCGCTGGGGGCACGACAGCGACTGTTAGTGGTGATGAATAAGCCGGTTGCTCAAACAACCATTGCGTTGCAAGCTATTTATCAACCGACTGCCTCGGCGGTCAACTCAGACCCCTCGATTGGCCCGGTTTTTGGAGATGCCAACGAAAGCATGGTGACGTTCACCGGTTTTGAAGTACTTGATACCGTTAAACAATCTGGGTCTGTGTTAATTTCAAGCGATGTTAATTGGGCGTTATGGTGGCACATAAGCGGCGATGTGCGGCGCAAAAATCCTGCTGCTCAAGATATTCCGATGGGTATTGGCAGTCGTTCAAATATCGCATTTTTTGAGTACTACAATCTTTCATATACAGTGGTAGGCACTGTTCGACCTCAGGTCACACAATTGCAGATCGAGCCACAATATTATTTCAAAGTGGCAGCCACGGAGGTTCGATTAGAAATTGAATTGCATTGCCAGTATGTCGGTAACGGCGAATATGATTTAGCAATTGAACTTCCGGATTGGGAGTTTGACCAAGTATTTCAGCGCCAAGGTGAGTCTTCCACGTTAGTAGATTTTCAAGCCAGCGATGGTCAAGTTGGTTTTTCAGTGTCAACATTGGGGGATGATGCGGTTGGCGAGTTGGTTGTTGTAATTCGGGCGCGGCGTTTGACAGACGATGCAGTACAAGAACAAGATGTTCCCATTACGCTGACCACGCCAAAGATTAAGGCAATGGGCGGTGCATCGGCGACCATTAAGCGTTCCTTAGCGATAGTTGCTGTGCAGGCAGCGGATAATGTCGAGATGACCCCTCAACTTCCTAAAATGAGGGGGTTAGTGATTGGAACGCGTCAAGATTTAGAGGCCTTTGAGAACATTGATAGTGGCCAAACCCCCTTGGTATATCATGCATCCCCAGAACATGCCGTACAAGATTCACTAGAGTTTCGTGGTTCTATGCGAATTCGGCAGCGAAGTTTGCTGGTGTCTTCGCGTAGCGTCATTCACTTAGACGACCAATTTGCGAGTTTTCAGCAGACTTTAGATTATCAAGTTGACTATGAAGGGATCCGTCAGATTGTGCTGCAGGTTCCTGAGATTGTTCGCACTAACAAGACACTGCGTGTTTTTATGGAGACAACGGCAGTGGATTCCGAGGGAAAAACGACAGTAAGTCAAAAAGCTTTGCCGTGGTCAGTCATTACGGATTCTATGGGTTTAGGAAGTGATACAGGCGAACTGCAGGAATCGGGAGTAGCAGTTGATTTACAATCGGACCATCGAGGGCAGGTTCGAATTGTTTTACATTATCGGCAAGAGTTGCCTCAATTGTTGAGTGATGAATCTCAGACGGTCAACTTCCAGTTAATCATGCCTGTGCAGCAAGCAACGACTCAATTGGTACGTAATTCTGTGACCGTTGAGACCCAAGATATATTTCACTGTCAGCGTGTGGGCAAAGATTGGCAACTCGATAGGGAATCACAATCGGGTAGCGCGGCTGATCGGCTAAATCTTTTTGCGACCGTTGAAACAGCTAAAGTACCAATTGCGATGCGTTTGCGACGCGATGCAGCGCTCAATACAACAGAATTGCAACGATATTGGGCTCAATCCATTTTGACCGAGCAAGGGTGTCGCGAGCGAATTGCGATGGTCATCCGCACGAATGATGTGTTTGTACGAATCCAATTTCCCCGGGACAAGTTTCTGTTCGATTCGCAGAGTTTGGTCATGGCCGTTAATGGCCAGCGGGTCCCTTTTGACCAAATTGTATTGAACCCTAACCATCAATTACTACTGCGACTGGCCCCGGAACGACGCGAAGCGGAATATCGGATTGAAGCTTGGTATACACGTCCTCAAACATCACATCACCTGCGGATCGCATTGCCGAAAGTGATTGGTGCGCGCAACAGTGGTCGAACCTACTGGCAGATCATGATGGCCGCTGACCGTCATCTGTTTAGATCTCCGGCCATGATGACCGCTGAACATGTCTGGCAATGGACCGGATTGTGGTGGAGTCGTGAAGCGGCGTTAAATCAACAATCTCTAGAGCAGTGGATCGGTGTTGAACAACAGAGGACGACAACCGGCAGTGTCAATCAATACCTGTTTTCATCGGTTGGTACCGTACCGACCTTTTCGATCACGAGCTTTCAACGGGGAACTTTATTGTTGCTCGTTTCGGCGATTGTGTTGGTGGTGGGCATGGTGGTTATGTTTGTGGGGTGGTTGCATCACCCAGCAACGTTAATGATCCTCGGCGGCGTTCTGACAACAGCAGCGGTTTGGATTCCAGAACTGGTGGTGCTGATTATTCAAGCATCTTTGGGAGGCTTTCTCTTAATTGGATTGGCTAAATTGTTGCATGTGGTGTTGCGTGCCCCAAATTTATCACCACCCGTAATGAGTGCTGGTGGAATTCAGCCTTTCGAAACACAGTCGGCAGTCCTCTCACTCTTAGAAATACCGCATTCAGCGATTGACCCTAGTAGTCACGCATTACATGTTCCAGCAGAGTTGGATGCGGAGCAGAGTGACGCTAAACTGGCAAGTCAGAACCGTTCGTCAGAAAAGCAGGCATGATGATGGATCTAGGTTCTCTAACGTTTACTAGGCGACGTCGTGGATACAGTTGCGCCATACGTAGGTTTGTCGTCAGTACAATGGCATTGGCGAGCTTGGTCCTCGCTGGTCAGGCATCAGCGCAGCGGGCAACGCCACTTGCAGCCAATGATACTAAGGGAGCAGGTGGGGAGTTTTCGGCGAGTGATTTGTTTTATCGCGCTGTGCGAGTCAACCATGATGATTTAGATGACGTTTTACAGGGGTATTTGCCCGTCAAACGTCTTTCGTTCAAGGATATGATTGATGCTATAAACGCGGCAGACCTCGAGCAGCGCGCTGCTCGGGATGGCGGATCTGGTGCGTTTATTGTTCGACGTTCTATTTATTATGTGAAACAGCAGAGTGACCAATTGACCGCTGGTAAAGCTTGGTTGGTTATTGAGTCGATGTTATCTGGATCAGGGCGAATGTCATTAAGTGAATCGTCACTGGCTATTAATTCACCGCGCTGGTTGGCAAATACCGCAAGTCAAAATGGCAATGAACCAGCCGTTGAAAACCTAGCGGCTACGACCGGAGTGACGCCTGTGGGTTTGCCAGTTTTGGTCGTACCAAAATCGGGGACGCTGCAGTTCGACTGGACGTTGCGAGGTCGTACTTTGTCCGGTGGAGTTCATCGATTTGATCTAGCAGTTCCCACGGCAGGGTCTTCGATTTTTGTGATAGACGTTCCTGTTGGCTTGTTACTCAAGTCTTCGACTGGTCTGTTATGGACCAATTCAACCACAGAACGGTCGGGATCTGACGCACAATCAAGGCCCGTGGAAACGTCGGTAATGTTAGACATGCTGGACATGCCCAGTTTTGTCTCCTTGCCACCCTTAGCTGATGGGTTTCAACGTTGGTTAGTACAAATTGGAAGTCGTACTACAGCGACATTGACGATCGATAAATCTCCCCAGACAGGCGCCGATCCGACGATAAATTTTTATACAAGCCAGGTCGACTATACAATTGGTAAAACGGGGATCGATGTTGTCTCGACGATTCAATTAGATACACGACAACAAGATGAGGGGAGCATTTCAATAGAATTGGATCCTTCGTTACGTTTGACTTCTGTTGGTAGTGGAAATCAAAAATTATCGATTCAGCCTGACCCAAACAAAGCAAATCGCTATGACATTGCCTTGGCCTCGGTGGCGGTTGATGCTGAATTGGAAATACGAGCAGTCGCGTCATTTGTACTCGGACAGGCAATCCGCCTGCCCATAATTCGGGTTCGTAATATGGTTTGGCGTCAAGGGCAGATGAGTATCGGTGTACGTGATGGGCTCCAGTTGCAACAATTAGTGCCGGAAGGAGCGGTCGAGCGTGACTTGAATATGGAACACGGAGATGTCGTTCGGATGCTGGAGATGTTCGAGCCCAATCCAAATATTCTGGTAACCGCTGGTTTCGCTCCGATTGTTCTACATGCCACTCAAGTGTCGCGATATGAAGCATCTACTAAGCTGCTAAAGTTGGCAACAGAAATCCACATCACGTCAGGAAATTCAACGGTTCATGAATTGCGTATGTCGGTGAAGTCTCCTTGGCAAGTAATATCCGTAAACACAGAACCGGAGGGCTTAGTAGGTCAATTTCAAGTGTCCACGGTGACAGTTGCTGGAGTCAAACAGCGAGTGTTGGAGTTGGTGTTTAATAATGGGATTGGTCGAGACCAACCGGTGACTTTGAAATTACAGTTACAGTGTGCTATCGAGTCCGGGGAATTTTCGGGTAACCAGTTAGCTTGTCTTGGGTTTGAACCACCAGCACCGGACAATCGGCAAATGTACCAAGTCGTCGAACAACAACATTTTATTGGTGTGGTTGCTGAGCAACCTGCGGTATTACGAGTCTCGAATGTTGCGGCTTTGCTTCCGTTTCGCTTGAATTCTCAATCTCAAGAATTGGCGGAAATCGAGATGTTACAGGATGTGGGGTTCATTTACCGCCACGACCCAGCGGTCGCGCAAGCGCAGTTTGCAGTTTCTCGCCGCCAGCAGACGTTTGATGTAGATCTATATAGTGTCTTGGAGGTTCAAGGTGAAGAGGTGCACGAGATTGTGAAATTAACCATTCTTCCAGATGCTACGCAGGTAAACCGTTTGCAGGTTACGTCCGCTGAACGCCAAAGTGGGCAAATGCAATGGAGTTGGTATCCATTGGGCGAGGAGGGAAGCCAATCGCTGCCCCTTAACTTAGTTGGTGCTACGAGGACAAACTTACAAGTCACAGAAAGCGTTCTCCCAGGGAAACATATATGGGAATTTGTATTACCAGACCCACAGGGTACTCCGTTTGTTCTAATCGGGCAACGAACCTTAGGTTTGAAGGTCTTTTCAGACTTGCCGCTGTATCAGGTGTCTGCAGCGAACGAATTTTTAGGTCGAGTCGACGTGCGGTGGGGTACGGAACATCAAGTGGCATTTTTAGGGGGTACGATTAATCGTTCCCTGCCAGAACTTACCGAGGGATCCGCTAGCTTTCGTCAAGGTTTTGTTTATTCTCAGCCCTTAGGTTCTTCACCTCAAGTTTCCGCTGTTCGTAAATCTGGAAAACAGAAACATTGGGTTTGGATGGCACATGTTCAATCGCGCCATTTGACACATGGGCGTAGTTTACATGAAGTACGTTATGTCGTTGAAAATCGTGGGGAACCTTTTTTGTTGTTGCAATTGCCCACGGCTGTTGAACTGCAGAGCATCACCGTTGACGATGAACGCGTCTATTTGGACTTAGAAGAGAAGCCGGCATCTAGGCGACGGTACCAGATTCCGTTAAATCAGCAACAACAGCTATCCTATGTCACGATTCGGTTCAATGCTCACCGCCAACCACTTGGATTTGTACAACAACTTGAGGGGTTTCTTCCAAAGTTAGAGTGCCAAGTCTTAAACACCATTTGGTCAGTGTCTATTCCACCTGGTTATGAACTGGTGCGTGAACGGCAGAATCCACCTACAATCATGCGGCGGCTCTTCGGTCCATGGCTAGGTTCGTCGGAAAATATTGATGCCGTTAAGGTGCATTTTGACCAATCCAGCGGTTTACGATCGGAGGTTGTAAAAAGAAACATGCAACAACGAGTTTCCAGAGCCTTGGTTCGTGCAGCTGGACTTGAGAAAGTGACCGCCGGATTGAATTGGGCGATGTGGTTGCATAACTACCGTGAATTTAGACGAAATGACCCCAGTTTGCCCGATATTGTGGTAGACGTGCTAGCACTTCAATTTGCCGAGGTGTCGCCGAGTTCGCTGTGTGAACCGGTAACGGTCTCCGATGGATCCAATCAATATCAATCGTCTTTGTCGTGGCTAGAAAATAAACACTTGTTATTTTTAATGTTAGGTGATCGCTTGGTGCTCACGTCGGATCAATGGTTCAACGATGGTGGATCCACAATACCGGCAGTTAAGTCAACCTCCGTTCACCAACAACGGTTGGTAGATATGTACGACATGGCAATTGGTAGTTTTGTTCCGCTGGATGCTTGGATGATAGGTAAGTATCAACAGCCAGTTAGTGATTTTCAAGTGGCGGCGTCGTATCGAGCGACTTTGCAACAAGACCAATTGTGGGTAGTCGCTACTGGTGCATTAGGGCAAGACGAGCAAATGACTTTTACAACATTTCGTACGACCACGATGCGTGCAATGTCGTGGGCCAGCTTTGTTGGTTGGTTGGGTTTGTTTTTTGTTCTAGTACGACAGCGTTGGCACCTCAGCTTTATTATTCCTCCAGTCGTGGGTTCGATTTGCTTGTTCCTACCAATCACGGTACTTGAATTTGGCTCGCAAGCGTTTTTTGCATCACTGGTGACGTGGTTTGTCGTGTTTGTAGTTCGTACGCGGAAGCAGGAAGAAGGTTCTCATTTAGCGGAATCCGCGGATTTGAGGTTTGACGTAAATTTAAGACCTCAAATCTTATCCTGTGGCTTGCTGTTTGTTTTATGCTTGTTGGGGAGTGAGATGGCTCGAGCTTTCCAAAATCCGACTCCGTCGCCCATCACCGAAGCCGTAAGTTCCGATGAGGCAGAGACGCCTATTGTTTTTGATGTGTTTATGCCTGTGAATGATCAAAGGGAACCTTACGGTGAATATGTCTATTTGCCGGAAGAGTTTTACCAGAGAATGCGAAACCGTTATTCACAGCTACAAACTGGTAGCCGTGATTGGCTGTTGACGTCCGCAAACTATGAGTTGACATGGAATGAGGACGTGGCGGCAGAGACCGCGATCACTCCGATGATTACATCGGTTATTGAAATAAGTACGACTGACACAGTAGTTGATGTTGTCCTACCGTTTAGGCAGTCCGAATGTAAATCGGTACGCGTGTTGCAACAGGGACAGGAAATCCGTACGCAGTGGCATGAAAGTCAACAAGGCCTGCAATTTCAGCTTGCCAATGCCGGCGTCCATGAGCTGACAATTTTGATCGAACCGTTATCGGCAAGAGAGGAATCGCAGCGGTTTTCGTTGCATATTCCGAAGGTGGTTGACGCGAAACTAATCACAAATCACATCGAAAGTGGGCAGCATGTAGTTGTGCGAGGTCATGCTGGCGCGACGACGGTTGATTTAGCTGCGCGGCAAACTTCGGTACAGCTTGGTCGTACCGGTTTGTTTGAAGTGCTGTGGTCCAGCGACGAGGCGGAATTGTTGACATCGGCCATATTGGAGGTAGATCAATATCAGTGGTTACATGTTGCACCGCATTCAGTTACCGTGGATGTTCGTTTGCAATTTGACGTGCTCGCCGGCTATGCACAACAATTTAGTTTGCAGGTTGATTCACGGTTAAAACTATTGCCTATTCAAGCGGGTCAGTTGATTTCAGAATCTCCTCTTATTCAAAAAGGAGAGCAGACCACGATTCATTTTACACTGGAGCAACCAACTTCAGAGGGTTTTGAGGTTTTGCTACAGTTTTATATAGATGGAGCATCGGGTATAGGGAATATTGCAGTACCGCGTATACACACCATGGTGCAACGCCAAAACGACCATTGGATGGCGTTTTCAGTCCATGACGAGTTGACCTGGCAAAGTAATGTTGGCGTGACGACGTCACAAGCAAATTACGAAAAACTGCAGCGGGTCTTTAATGCCGCAGATGCTTTTAGTGGCGTGTTTGACATTCAAGAGAACGATATTCCGACGATCACCACTACACCTCGAGTCACGACAACGCTGGTGGAGCAGCATTGCGATGTTACGATTGACGCAGAAAAGGTCGTCGTGCGATATTTTGCCGACATTGAAGTTGCGAATAGTTCTGTCATGCAACATCGTTTTAAGATTCCGCAGCGTTTTCAACTTGAGTCGTTGTCAATGTTTCAAAACGGCATCCCTTTAGAAGCACAAATGCATGTAGCTCAAGAGGGGTATTTATCAGTGTTTTTTAATCAGGGACTCACTGGAACCCACAGTTTCGAATTGCGAGGATTCGTGCAGTTAACGGACCAGGCAATACAAGTTCCCGTCGTGTCGTTAGAACAGGCATCGGTACGTAGTGAACATGTGCGTGTGTATACGACCGATAGTGTATTGGCTCGGATTCTGGCACCAAGTGATATCATTTTCCCGACCATTGAGCGTCGGTTTGATGCATCACATCGAGGACGCCTACTGGCGGTATTTCCTTCCGCTGCGGATGCTCTTAGGTGTGAGATTCGAGCGACACAGAATTCGACGAGTTTCAGTGGAGTGATTGCGACAAGTATGCATGATATTGACGGTGACTGGATAGCGCGTATCCGATCACAATTACAATTAGTTCAAGGGGAGTTGTCGACGTTGAGGATTGCGGTGCGGAATGTTGATGTCCAAACACTTACCGTGTCGCCGAATTTTCAATACGAGTTGATTGATGGTGATCGTGGTGAACAGTGGATCGTGCTACGTCCCGATGATCCCACTCAAACCTACTATGAATGGATGGTTGAGTTCAAACTGGCACAAGATGGGGGCGCTGTCCAAGTTCCTAACGTTAGAATTGTTGACTTAGGTAATAACAAAATACAAAGTTATGTTTATGTACCTCAGTTTGATCGACTGGGAAAAAAGATCCAATGGGATTCCAATAACGCAAAACCGTTGAGTCGTTGGTCCAATGCAATTATCCCCTCTGAGGTTACGCCCGAAAGCCACTATGTCTTTCCCTTGTCGGTGAATTCAGATATTCATTTGCACGCCAGTGTTGACGCTCAAAATCAAGGAGTGGTAACGTTGGCTGATTACGAAGTGACGCTGACTAACTCGCAGCAATTGTTTGCGATCGCCAAATATTACCTAGTTCCGATGACGGGCGATGAATTTGTTTTGTCATGGCCGGAGTCGTTGGAATTGGTCGGCGTGAGTGTACATGGCGTTCCGTTACCGGTACGTCAAGGAGTCACGAAGTCGTTGCGTATTCCGATACAGTCCAACACAGATTTCCATGAAATTGAAGTTGTCTTTACGAGTAAGTTTGCACGCGTAGTAGGGAAGAACGCGTTGCCGCTAGTATTTCCTGTGCCTGAGCACGTGGTTGTTCAAAAGAGCGTCTTGACAGTGCATGCGGAGCAAAGCATTCTGCAGAGTTTACAGTTGGACACGTTGGTCGACGCGCCAATTGTTGAGATTTCTAATGAGCAATTGCGAGCACGAATTCGACTATGGGAGTCCGTTGGGAGAGTTTCAAGAAGTCATGAAAATAGTTTTTGGAAAACGCAATTCCGCGAACTTAGCAGTCAGTTTGCGGGATTACAAGGCATGGTATCGATCGAGTCGTTCCAAGGTCTTGTGGATACGGACATGCAACAAGACCTTGCTCGGATACTTGCTGAGTCGGAAAATTTGTCAACAGTCGGTCAAGGCAAAGGCGCAATCGTGCCTCAGAAACAAAAAAATTCCTTTGTGACAGTTCGCGGTGTCGTCGATGGAGAATTACGTCAAGTCGTTATTACGGGAGTGTCTGCAATTGATGGTGACAGTCCTTGGGTGAAATTACTTGCGGTAACCCTGTTGTGTGTTGCTATGACGGTAGCATTTTGGGCGATGCAGCAAGAGTGGTTAAGACATTGGATTGCGTTAGTACCCTTGGGGCCACCTGTTGTGCTGGGAGTTGTCTGGTGGTTGTTCTTTGCCACGAGCGTGCTTGGAGGATTGCTGATTGGAATTTGCTTGGTCTTAAACATGTGGCCGAATCAGCATTTGATAAAGATGCGGAAACGAAAAGTAATCGCGCCGGACGTAGGCAACTAAACTCCAAGCTCGTCTTGGCAAGAAAATCGTAATCTGCTATTTTTTACGTTCCTGATTGAGGCGATCCACGAGGTGTTTGTGGTCGCATAGTATGGGACTTAGTTGAACGAATGGAACGTGTTGTTCAGCTGTGTGGAGAGTGAAAATGCAACAACGATCGTGTTTTGAAAGGGACGGAACCTTTTTATGTAAATGCGATGTTGTGTTAACGTAAGTTAACACATGATTACGAAGGAGTATGTGAATGCCGCTGGAAGCTACAGAGTATGCCGATTTACATATGCGTTGGATGATCCGCCGCGATATGCCGGAAGTTCTTAAAATCGAAAACGCAAATTTTGAGTTTGCCTGGAGCGAAGCTGATTTTATACGCTGTCTGCGGCAACGAAATTGTATTGGCATGGTTGTCGAACGCAACGAGAGTATCGTCGGATTTATGGTTTACGAGTTGCACAAAAGCCGTTTACACGTCCTGAATTTTTCTGTGTGCCCCGCACACAAACGATCTAAGGTCGGTACGGCAATGGCAGAGAAACTCAAAAGCAAACTGTCTCGGCAGCGACGTAATCGAGTTGTTTTAGAGGTCCGAGAAACCAATCTAGATGCACAGTTGTTTTTCCGTAAGCAGGGATTTCTGGCGTTGTCGGTGTTAAGAGACTTTTACGAAGACACGGTTGAAGATGCGTATCTAATGCAGTTTCGGCACGTGGCCGAAACTGTTGAAATGGCCCCAAGTCGTATTTCGCGGCTGGCTGGTTGATACGGATGTCGTCTAAGGGGTGGGCGATATGATCGCGACATTCATACTTGTGTTAGCTTCCCTGGCACCGTTGTTGATGGCCGCTGGATATGCACATCGTTCTCATTTAAACTTCGTTCAAGTATTGTTGTGGATGCCCGCAGCAATGATCACTCTGTTTCAATGGAATACTCGCTTACACGGTCGATTAAACGGCCCGTCCACAGGCGCAATTCTGATTGCCAACCATCGCAGCAGTGTTGATGGTTTTTTTATTCAAATGGCCTGTAACAAGCCTGTCGGTAGTTTAGTCGCCCGAGAATATATTGAGATTCCCGTTTTACGCCACCTGTTTCGATTTTTGGGTATGATCCCTGTTGGCCGCCAAGGAGTCGATACTCAAGCCACCAAGCGGGCAATTCGTGAGGCAGCAAGTGGTCGATTAGTATTGATGTTTCCCGAGGGACGATTGAACACGACATCGGACTTGATGCAATCATGTCGACCTGGTGCGGTATTGGTTGCGATTCGAGCAGGAGTGCCAATCGTACCGTTTTACGTACAGGACATTACTTTTACAAATACTATCTTGAAGCCGTTTATTTCACGGGCTAGAGTGCAGTTGTACGTTGGTGAGCCGATCGATGTAGTCAAATTATCACAAGGAAAAACCGACAAACAAACGCTAGGGGAAATTCTACAACTGTGCCTGCAGGAGATTGCGAAGTTAGCGGGGGAGGTTGATTGGGAACCGCAGCTCGCAGGCCGAAATTGGAACCACTAATGGCCGCATTTAGGATTTGGCGGAGTTTTGGTTTACGCCTTATATAGACGATTATAGAAAGTGGCGGCTTGCTGATGTAGTTTAGTTTTTGTCTCTGCGGCTGATTCCCCACAAGCGAAAATTGTGAATAAGGGATGATCGACTAATACTGTTGTCCCAATAGCTGGTAGATCCGCCACCGTGGGCCGTTGACAATTTAGTGCTGCTTGCCAAATGGGTTGAAACTCGTTTGGAATCTGTGTTGTTGCTTGAGCGAATAATACAGCTTTCCCATAAGACATTTTGGCATGGTCAATGCGGTTGAAGGTAGCAGGATTCGGTGAAAAGGAGTCGAGGTGTAATTGAATCATAGATCGATCGAATTGAGATTCAAAAAGCTCCATTGAGGCAGTGTAGCGTGGATTGATTTCAATTAGCCACAGTTGGTTATCATGTAATATCAGGTCAACGCCAATGAGTCCTCGCAGTGCATATTGATTCTGCAGGAACTGACCTAGTTCTAATATTTGTCTATTGATGCAAGCGGGAATAAGCAGGGGACCGATCGACCCACAGTATTGAAATTCGCTGGCGTGGAGTTCGCTGTGACCGAGTAGTTGTTCCGTGCACCCTAGCAATACTGTGCGGGCTGGGTGCATCAGGAAACTGACGCTAATACTACGCCCTGGAATTCGTTCTTGAATAATCATGGTAGGATCCAAAGACCCCGTGTGGGTATTGTCAATCGCGTGAATTCCTTGTCCAGCTGCAGATGCGATTGGTTTCTTTAGCCACAGCGTTTCATCTTGGGGGAGACGTGTATTTGATGCAAATGTTCGCGGGTATAAGAAGCCGCTGTTGGCCAAGACTGCTTGTAAATCGAATGGATCACGCATGCGGGCGATTTGGTTGACCGCAGGAGCTAGCAAGGTTGCCCTTGTTGACAGTTCTTGTAGGACGCGGGGGTGATTTTCCATCGCGCCGGTGATGCAAACAGCGTCGGGTTGTACGTCAGGCAGCAACGAGATGCAGGCGGTGGGATAGTTGTTGAGAAGTTGAAAATTCGATCGTGTGCGGGTATCAATGTCTCCAAACAAGTCCATGGCATGAATTGCCCAAGAGGATCGCCTCGCAGAGGCAACGGCTGCCCTTGTACTCGCGCCAATAATTAGAAGGACACTCATTTGGAATTAAAATTGGGGGGATGTTGATAAAATCGCCGCAGTAATGTCAAATAACGTACGCGACTGCAATTAGTTATTTACAGCGTAGTTTACGTGGTAAAACGGTTCGCTTGAATCCCTAACAAAGATTACCCACTTTGTTTTAAAGTGATACCGTCATTTTTGTTTAATTTAATGATCAGTTTTTAGTTTTTAGTATACGGAGAGTCACTTATGTCCATGTTTGTTGGTGAAAGTCTTGTTGGCGATGGAAATGAAATTGCCCATATCGATTTATTAATTGGTAGTAAAGATGGTCCTGTCGGCACCGCATTTGCAAATGCACTTGCTCGCCAAAGTGAAGGTCATTCAAATTTACTAGCAGTATTAGAACCTAACCTAGCGGTAAAACCTGCCACTGTGATGATCACAAAAGTGACCATCAAGGGCATGAAGCAAGCGTTCCAAATGTTTGGACCTGCGCAAGTTGCCGTTGCTGAAGCTGTTGCTGATGCTGTTAAAGAAGGTGTGATTAGCGCCGATCAAGCAGAAGATCTCGTTATCGTCTGTGGCGTGTTCATTCACCCAGCAGCTGAAGATGACGCAAAGATTCATCAGTACAACTACGAAGCGACTTTGGAAGCGATAAAAAACGCAATGTCCGGAACACCTTCTGCTCAAGCCATGCTTGACGGTCGAGACTCTGCTGCACACCCATTTAAGGGTTGTTGATTGCTAAGTGGCTGTTGTTGATATCACCAACCCACAACCCATCTCACGTCGGATTTTCCACGGGAGATGGGTTTTTTATTGTCTACAATTAACGAAGAATAATTATTGTTCCCGCAAGATATTTATGATTGACGAGCAAGGGCGAGAAGACCACGCCTGCTAATGTGAATTCGAGAAAGAAAGCACCCGATGACAAAGAGTAATGTTCTTATTCAATTAGATCCAGACGCTCACGCTAGCGCATTTGATGCCTTGGTCGCTGTGGATTCCACAGAATTACAACTGCTGCAATATCATTCCGTGGCTGACGAACAAGTTGAAAAGCTAGTGCATGGTGCGATGTTTACTCGAGGCCCGAAGGATTTACGTCATACCGCGGTGTTTATTGGCGGTACGGACGTATTGCAGGGCGAGGCGCTGCTGGAAGCGACTCTACGCTGTTTTTTTGGTCCGTTGCGAGTGTCTGTGATGCTCGATGCTAATGGTGCAAACACGACTGCTGCTGCTGCTGTCTTGGCCGCGGCAAGGCACGTTGAGCTTTCGCAATGTCGAGCTTTGGTTTTGGCCGCAACGGGCTCTGTAGGGCAACGGGTTGGTCGGTTGTTAGCGTCGCAGGGTGCCGTAGTGAAGTTGGCGTCAAGAACTGCTGAACGAGCTGTAGCGGCCGCACAGGAGGTTTCTGACGCAGTGGAAGGTTCATCAGTTACGGGCGTTATGGTGTCTGAGACAAGCCAATTGTCGAGCTTGCTTGGCGATTGTGATGTCGTTGTGGCCGCGGGCGCGAGTGGAGTGCGTTTATTGCCACAGGAAATTTGGCAATCAAGTGACTCATTAAAGGTGCTTGTGGATCTAAATGCGGTCGCGCCCGTCGGTATTGAGGGTATTGATATGCTTGATACCGCCAGAGTTATTGAAGGAAAAGTAGCTTATGGAGCGATTGGAGTGGGCGGGTTAAAAATGAAAATCCACAAAGCTGCGGTAGCGCGACTGTTTGAGTCGAATGATCAGGTTCTCAATGTTGATGAAATCTTTGCCATCGGAGAAGCACTAACGGACTGAGTGTCCGTTGGTGTATCATACCATTAGAGATGTTTGCCGTTAATTAGGATCGCACACATGGACTTGCTCGAATTTGAATGCCCGTTGTGCAATGGATTGTTTAATGCTGCCGTTACGGATACCGAGGTTACTTGCCCGCATTGCGATGAAACAATTTGTTTGGGTTCCAAGGACTCCAGTTCATCTGCCAACGTCACCTTAGTGGCCCAACCGATTACAACGCCTGCTCCGATTTTTCCGCCAGGGTATAAAAAACCGGCAGCAGACGATTTGTCAGCGCCGCTTGGTACAGTGTCTGACGCATCGCCGCCGGTTATTATTGACGATGACGTGGATGAATCTGGAAGCGACACTGAATCTACCCCCGCGCCACCGACGGTGCCTGAGGAATCGCTACCGGTTGTTATTGTCAACGGTGACGGGAATGAATCTGGTGGCGGCACTGAATCTACCCCCGCGCCACCGACGGTGCCTGAGGAATCGCTACCGGTTGTTATTATCAACGGTGACGGGAATGAATCTGGTGGCGGCACAGGATCTGCCCCCGCGCCAACGACGGTGCCTGAGAAATCGCTACCGGTTGTTATTATCAACGGCGACGGGAATGAATCTGATGGCGGCACTGAATCTGCCCCCGCGCCAACGACGGTGCCTGAGGAATCGCTGCCGGTTGTTATTATCAATGATGACGTGGATGAACCTGGTGGCGGCACTGAATCTACCCCCGCGTCAACGACGGTGCTTGAGGAATCGCAGCCGGTTGTTATTATCAACGATGACGTGGATGAATCTGGTGGAGGCGCTGAATCTACCCCCGCGCCACCGGCGGTGCCTGAGGAATCGCTACCGGTTGTTATTATCAACGGTGACGTGGATGAATCTGGTGGAGGCGCTGAATCTACCCCCGCGCCAACGGCGGTGCCTGAGGAATCGCAGCGGGTTGTTATTATCAACGATGACGTGG
>JABJJO010000122.1 GCA_018660825.1 Planctomycetaceae bacterium
CGTGCACCACGTGACTTCTTAATGAAAAACCCACCGACGATCGGCCGGTAGTATTCAACCCACAAATGCGGATTTCGTTTTCTGAGTAAACTGTGGGTAGTCACAGGGCTGTTGTGCGTTGGCGGGTAAGACACGACACCATATTACGCACTAAACTGTCCGACAACCAAAGAAACGTTTTGGCCGCCAAATCCAAAACTATTATTGAGGGCAATATTGCATTTCTGTTCGCGAGATTCGTTAGGTACGTAATCAAGGTCACAATCTGGATCAGGATTTTGATAGTTGATTGTTGGTGGCAGTACATTATCGCGAATCGCCATCAAACAGAAAATTAACTCGGTTGCACCGGCTGCCGTGATCAAGTGACCGATCATGCTTTTGGTACTGGAAATTGGTGGGGGTGTTTCACCAAATACTTCTTTGCAAGCCTTCGTCTCCACTCGATCATTAACTGACGTGCTGGTGCCATGAGCGTTGACATAGTCGATTTGGGCAGGATCAATTCCGGCGCTGGCAATCGCGCGGCTCATGCAGCCGATCGCACCACGCCCGTCTGGATGTTGGTCGGTTACGCGGAAAGCATCTGCGGTGGAACCATAACCTAAAATTTCACCATAGATCTGAGCCCCCCGCGCTTTGGCATGTTCAAGCTCTTCAAGGATCAGCATTGATGCGCCTTCGCCCAACACAAATCCGTCTCGCAGACGATCAAACGGTCGGGACGCACCGGTGGGGTCGTCGTTGTTTTTAGACAATGCCGTTAGTAAATTGAAACCTGTGACGCCAAATGGGTGGATCATGCTGTGCGTACCACCGGCAATCATCACATCGGCATCGCCACGAATAATTTGTGCAGTCGCTTCACCCACCGCTTGGTTGCTAGCAGCACATGCAGTCAGCGTATTAGTCGAAGGCCCTTGGATGTCGAACATTGCGGAAATATGTGCAGGAGGTAAATTGGGTTCGTTTTCAAGTTCGCGAGTTGGATTGAAGGATTTATATCCGCGAGCGGTAAATGCATCGATGTCTAGTCCGTCTTCAGTTAGTCCGCCGACGACGCTATTGGTAAAGGCTTCGAATTCTTGAAAGCCTTCGCCTGATCCTAAGTAGATTCCAAAGCGAGCAGGATTGATATTGGCATCGAGGATGCCGGCATCCTCGATTGCTTGGTGGGCAGCACCAGCACCAAATCGCGTATGACGACCGCGGTCAAACCACTCAGCAGGATCTTCGCCGATAGAGGAAATACACCAATCTTTGACCTCAGCGCAAATTTTGGTTGGAAATTTACTGGCGTCAAATACAGTGTTGTAACCCACGCCGGATTTGCCCTCTTTGATACTATTCCAAACCGTATCTAGATCACTCCCGAGAGGATTGATCATGCCAATGCCAGTGACGACCACGCGACGAACCATGCGAAGGGATCCTTGTTCTAGGTTCTGTTTATAGTAAACGATTTGCCGCAAAAATAAAAAAGCGGAGTTCCATCAATGCAGAGGATAATTTAATTAATCATTAGCCAGCATCGAATCTGGATTTTAACTTAGGAATGTAAACCTTGAAAACCACGATTTAGCGTTTTGCGATAGAATTCAGCAAAACAGTCGTCAGAAGAATCAATTACACGCTCTGCTCGAGGGATTTTTCCGCATCCAGCATGAATTGTGGCGGGGTGATCGGATCACCATCGGCGGTGACACCGATTTTGTACATATCTAAGGCACGCAATAAACTGATGAAGTCGATGGGATAGAACTGATCGATGTCAGCCATCTCGCCACGCAGACACGCAAAAATCAAATTGATCTCAGCAATTAATTTTCCGTCACAATGTACTTCACCATTGATGATGCCACCGTCTTCTCGGATATCCGCAGCAATTGCCGTAATTCGCAAACTATCTCCGGGACGAACAATGTCATGAAAAATAGCCTTGCTGACTTTGGCTAATACCACACTCTCAACAAACTGGTTGTGTTCGCCGACGAGTAAACCGCCGGTTTGTGCCAAACCTTCAATGATGAGCGAATTAGGCATCACTGGAAAACCGGGCCAATAACCATGCAAGTGCTCTTCTGCCATCGTCACGTTTTTGATGGAGACGGCACGGATGCCGCTGACAAACTCCTCAAATCGATCGATCCAGTGCCAACGCATGAAATATTCGCTATCGTTTGGGGGTTATAGAATTGTTGAGTGACTTTCGTTTAATAAAACGAAATTGAATAAATTAACTATTTGTGTGAGCGATTTACCAATGGCGACGAATAGTGTGATAAACACGACATCGAAGTTATTGCATATGTCGTAATAAACAAATGTCCGCCCAGCGTTTACTCGTCTTCTTCGGCAAAGCTTGTGTCGGCAGGTGCTTCATCGGCAGGTGCTTCATCGGCAGGTGCTTCATCGGCAGGTGCTTCATCGGCAAAGCTTGTGTCGGCAGGTGCTTCATCGGCAGGTGCTTCTTCGGCAGAGCTTGTTTTGTTAACTACGAACTTGCAAAGATCACCCACGGTCATCAGATTACCAAAATCAGCGATTCGCGGATCATTGGAAAATGTGCTGAGATCCATGAAAGGCATTCGTTTGCCGAGTGCAGTTAAACCCGCTTCACTCACCACGCCGTCTTGAACGTATTCTTCGTTGGTAAGGATGTCTTCTGGGAATAATTCACTGCGATCAATATCAATGCTGAAATTTTGTTCGAGATTAAAGACGATGTCTAGAAAGTCGATAGATTCCGCTCCGAGGTCACCGACTAATGTCGCACCCTCGGATATTTCGTCATCATCACAAGCTAAGGCTTCAATTAAAATCTCTTTGATTGAGTTGTAAACTTCTTCATTCGTGGGCATTGGTACTTATCTCCCGTGTTATTTTAAAAATGTTTGAGTGGTTTTATCTGATTGTTCTTAATTGTATTAAGAGTTGTTTTTAGTTTTTAATGGGTGAACTGTATTATTGGCTTGAAGTACCATTTTGCTCAATGGCTATTTGTAAGAACATGTGCCGATGAATGGTAATTTAATTTAATTTGTTGTGGGCTGGTACAGCAGCGAAAACTGTTCCTGTAATGCTTTTATGGCATAAGCGTCCATACTTGCTCGGTCTGGGTAACGATCTTTTAGGTTAAATCGTTCTAACAAAAGTTTACTGGAAAGGACCGTTTCTCCATCAACTGCGCCCGTTGCCTTGAGTGAAGTCGTTGTTTCATCTTGTTTTGTAATCGTGGCCTTGATCAGCAAGGTCTGTCCAGGAGCTACAAAACCGCTGTACTTTACGTTGCGAGCCTCTTTTAAGATGACCATGGAATTTGAAAAGTTCTCACTTTGTCGAACCAGCCATGCACTTGCTTGAAACAAGCCTTCGAGCATTAAGACACCGGGCATCACGGGAAACAACGGAAAATGATCACGTAAGTACTCTTCCGCAATCGAAAGCGCCTTAATTGCCGTGATATCCGAGCCCTCGTTAAGTTCGGTAATCTGATCAATCAGAATGAACTGCATATTGGATAATCCCCAAAAATCTTAACGGACTACGAGTAACCGTTGTTAGCCTCCAACGCTTGGAACTCAAAAACAATACAGGGTACTACAGTAGCTACCATTAAGTTACTGCTCAATGCAGATTTATGAGCTTAGCCCTTTTGAGCATCTAATTCTTCTTGCAATACTTGCTTTGGTGGAGGGCCCACCCACTGGTTTACTGCTGCACCGTTGTTAAACACGATCAACGTTGGAATACTTGATACGTTGTATTGGGCAGCCAAGTTGTGTGAGTCATCGATGTTGATTTTGACGACTTTTACACTGCCAGCATTTTCTTCGGCGAGTTCATCAATCATTGGCGCAATCTGACGGCAGGGGCCACACCATGGTGCCCAGAAATCGACCAACACAGGTTCGCTTGCTTGGAGAACTTCGGCATCAAAATTATCTTCGTTTACTTCTAGAGCGTTACTCATCGCAGGGCCTATTTTAGATTTAGAGATGTTATTGAAATGGGATATATCCGTTGTTTTTAATACTTGATCAATTTTAGGTGTGTGCCATTTTAGTGAATGGACTTACGCGAATTGTACGGAACTTAAAGTAGGTTGTAAATTGCCTCACCGCTGTGAAATTCACATCCTTAAATATTAGCGAAGGAAGAATTGGCATTCATTCTGTATACTATTTGTTGTGGTGGTGGTAGAGAAGCACGAAGGTGATGACGCAAATGACACCGGCGATCATGACTCCGATACCCCAATACAACAACACCCGTTCTTGTTTCTCTTCTCGCTTCTCAGCAAGTATGGCACGTTTTTCGATTGCTTCGAGACTATTACGTTCTTTTAGCTCAAACTGTTCTTCGCAAATCGGGCAAATCACTTCTTCATCTAACATGTCACGTGTTGCGTGGAGAATATGTCCGCTAGGACATGGTATTTGCAGTTCATCTTGATTAGTATTTTTATTTTCAAAATCAGGAGTATCGTTGCCGCCTTGCTCTGCTTGGTTATCATCTTGGTTCGCTGAATCTGTTTGCGAACCGTCGGTGTGTATTGCAAATTCATTTTCTACTTCGTCGATAGAACCATTGGCCGTTACATCCGGAAAAGTTTCTGGTTCGATGACATTGGCAGTAGGTACTTGGTGGTAATGTTGTGGGTAGGGTGTCACTGGTGGTTGAATGGGAGTCGCGGTTGGAGTGTAAGGTGCACTGGGAATGGTGAATCTAACTCCGCATATTGGACAATTGAAGTCTTGGCCAACGTCTTCAATCTCCCCTTCGAGCAAATGTCCCTGCGGACAACGAAATTCAAATGGCATACGGTGGCTTCTCCAAAGGCAATTCTAGTCTATTTGGTTTTAGATCGGAGTGATTGCTAAATGATAACAATAATCAAATAACAGTTGCCATTCAACGCTGGTTATTTGTTGGCACAGTTTAGTTGTTTCGTCCGCTGGATCGCTCGCTTGAGCACATAAATCAATAAACGCAAAGGGATCCCATTGTCCATCGCAAATCAAGCCTAGGGCAGTTGTGTCTGCATTATCTGGGCTTAGCTGAATTACAAGGTCGCCAAAGACTGGGTGTTCATCGACTTTACGAAACCAATAAGCCGAATTCCCATAATCCGGTTCGCGGCGATGCATAATGCCGTGCCAAAAACTACCAGTACAACAGTGTAAATCTTGGCTGATGACATGGGATTGATCGAGGTAATTATGGAGCAGCCAAATACCGCTGAGACAGGCAGCAGCAGCATCAGGGTCCGAAACTGTATGGCCTGCAAATGCAGTTTCAATGCGTAATTGTTGCAACGCTGCATAGCTGTCGATGTTAGCTTTACCCGCTGCTACTTCGGTCGTCGGAGCAGCCTCTATGAGTTGTGCAAATACATCGCCATACTGATTTGCTGGATAAATGGTCACCGGTGTACCTGTGTGTAAGGGGGAAGAATAGTAGAATTTAATAATACCAATTATAGAATACATTCGGTGTCACGAAAACGAAATTGCGCAGCAACACGAATAGGTTTTCCCGGCGTGTGTGAAATAGCCTCTGATTGCGTTGTATGTAATGTGGTCTTTTGTGATGTTTTGTTTCGTCACTAGCATGTTTAGCCGGTGGCAGTGCCTTTTCATTGATTCATTGCGTTGTTAGACTACGGAAGTATTTAAATGCGTACTAATTGCACATTCGTGCGGTAGATTCCCTATTTTCCTTTTTGCTTGATTCCCTAAAACTGATCCATGACTACTGACTCTACTACTAACTCCGAGACTTCAGAAACTCCAAACACACCTGAAGCTCCTGAAGCTCCTGAAACTCCTGAAACTCAAAACCCATCAGCATCTTGTGAAACTGTGGAATCTGCAACATCACCAGAAACACTGAGCCCGAGCGAAACCCCAGTTGTTGCAGAGCCTGCTCATGGTAACAGCACCGCTGCTCCGAAAACTATTACAGAAGAATCAGCAGAACCGACGAAACCAGTGGATGATGCAGCTGTCGCAAATAAACCAAAAATCCAAATTGGCTCTCGACGCAAGACTGATACCGGCCCGGCACCTCAAGGTAACAAGCCGCATTTGGATAAGAAAAAACCTGACACGATTGTTGTTCCACCAGTGCGTCAGGGCCCTATTCCGATTCCATCTGTTCGTGATGCTTTGCCTGAAGACCTCGAAGCGGAAATAGCGGCAGCCTTGGGAGATGAATCAAACTCGACCGAATTGCTTGATGCCAGTGTGCCGACCACCGCTGGTGTTATGCTCGAACCAGATACTCGACAACGAGCCACGGTGATTCGCGTTGATGCGGCGCATGTTTTTGTGTCTCTTGGCGGCGCGAATGAAGGTGTTGTTCAGCGAGTGCAACTCAGTCGAGATTTCGAAGTGGGTGCGGAAATTGATATTGTTGTTTCAGGTTACAATCAAGAGCATCAAATCTACGATGTCCGTATTCCGGGAGCGTCGGTTAGTGTCGCCGACTGGGCAGACTTGCAAGAAGGCGTAGTTGTCGATGTGATGATTACGGGCAATAACGTCGGTGGATTGGAATGCCAAGTGAATTCAATTCGAGGATTTATTCCGGCAAGTCAAGTTGCGTTGTACCGCGTTGAGAATTTCGAAGAATATGTTGGTCGTAAATTGAGCTGCGTGGTTACCGAAGCCGACGCCCAACGCCGCAACCTAGTGCTAAGTCATCGTGCCGTGCTGGAACGTGAAGCGGCGCAGGAGCGAGAAAAGAAACTTGCGACGCTTGAAGTAGGGTCTATCCAAGAGGGTATCGTGCGTAACATCCGTGAGTTTGGTGTGTTTGTTGATCTTGGTGGAGTGGACGGGTTGGTGCATGTTAGCCAAATGAGCTGGGACCGAGTGACAGATCCCAAAGAATTAGTTTCCGAAGGCGATACCGTTCGCGTTCGCATCGAAAAAATACATCCTCAGACTGGTAAAATTGGCTTGTCATTACGAGCATTGCAGCCACATCCTTGGGAAGGAGTCGCTGCAAAATTTCGCGTTTCAGAAACAGTGACCGGCAAAGTGACTCGGATTGCTGACTTTGGTGCATTCGTGCGGATCGACACAGGCATCGAAGGTCTTGTACACATTAGTGAACTGGCGCACAACCGTGTGAGTACCGTTGGCAGTGTTGTTAGTGAAGGCGAAGAAGTCAAGGTTAAGGTTCTCTCGGTCGATGCGGAAAACCAGCGAATAAGTTTATCAATCAAGCAGACGACTGAAGCACCAGCGAAGTCTGCTGCTGGTGGAAAAGAAGAGCTGCAATTGACCGAAAAAGTTGTCAAAGAGATCAACACTCCACTCAAAGGTGGAACCAACCGTTCCGCTGGTGGCGACCAATTTGGGTTGAAGTGGTAACGTAGCAACTCTTGTAGTGCAGATATAAGTACGGCGGGTGAGGCTGCTCACACCACGGCAGCGCAGGCGCTCAGTGTGTTGTTTAAGGGACGATTGATGAAAACCTTGAAAGTGTATGACGCAGTGGTCATTGGCGGTGGTCACAATGGCCTTGTAACAGCAGCTTATCTCGCTCGCGCTGGAAAAAAAGTAGCAGTACTTGAACGCCGTCATGTGCTTGGTGGCTGCTCAAATTCCGAAGAATTATGGCCGGGGTATCAAGTTTCCACTGCTGCTTATGTGGTTAGTTTGCTTGAACCAAAAATTATGGCAGACCTTCGTCTGCGTGATTACGGGCTTAAAATATTACGCCGCAGCCCGTCTTCTTTTACTCCGTTGCTTGACGGTCGTAGCCTGACACTGGGCTCAGATATGGCTGAGTGTCAAAAACAAATCGCTCAGTTCAGTAAAGCAGACGCTGTAAATTACCCGTTGTATTGTGAGATGTTGGAGAGAGTCGCGCGACAGCTTGAACCTCTGATGCAGCGAACGGCTCCTAATCCTTTACCGTTGCCAAACAGCTGGCGAAAAAAAGGGGTGCTTTCCAAAATCCGCAACGGTCAACAGATGTGGGAAATGTTTCAAGCGTTGGGTGAATTAGGTGATGATTTACCCCATGCGATGCAATTGCTCAGCGGAGCTGCTCGGCCACTACTTGAGAATTGGTTTGAATCAGAAGTATTACGAGCGACGTTGGGCACGGATGCGATTATTGGCGCCTTTCAGTCGTTGTCGTCGGCAGGCAGCGCTTACACATTGTTACATCATGTGATGGGGCAAGCGGGTGGGGCGCGTGGTGTGTGGGGATATGTACAAGGCGGCATGGGTGGGTTAGCGAATGCCTTGGCACAGGCTTGTACTGATTTGCACGTAGATATCTTTACCGAAACCGAGGTCTGTAAAATATTGACCAGTGAAGGCAAGGTTTGTGGTGTTGCCTTGGGTAACGGTCGAGTTATTGAAACATCGGTGGTAGCTTCAACGGTCGATGCAAATTTGACATTCAATCGATTTTTGGATGAGGATGATTTACCGGCAGGTTTTCGTACCGCGGTCGGCGCAATTGACTATAGTTCAGCTTCAATGAAAATCAATTTGGCACTAGCGGAAACACCTAAGTTTTCTTGCGTGGCGTCTGATGGCATAGGCCCACACCTCCATGGGACGATCCATATTAGTCCGACCGTTGATTATGTTGAGCGGGCCTTTGCGGACGCATTGGCAGGTTGGCCGAGTACTGAACCAGTGCTAGAAATTACGATTCCGACGAGTTTAGATGAAACGATTGCGCCAGCGGGTAAACATTTGATGAACGTGTTCGTGCAATTTGCGCCGTACAAGCTAGCCGAGAATAAACAATGGGATGATATCAAAGAAGAGTTTGCGGATCGCTGTATTGCGCAAATCGCGCGGTACGCCCCCAATGTGCCAGCAGCGATTGAGCATCGACAAGTCCTGAGCCCGCTTGATCTAGAGCGCACTTATGGACTGACCGGTGGAAATATTATGCAGGGTGCGATGACACCTAATCAACTGTTCTTCATGCGCCCCGTAGTGGGTTGGGCAGATCATCGAACTCCTGTTCGGGGCTTATATTTGTGTGGAGCGGCCAGCCATCCAGGCGGTGGGGTGATGGGGACTTGTGGCCGCAACGGTGCCGCAGCGATTCTCAAAGGCTAATGGAATAATCTTAAAGATGGTCAAGCAAAGCGAGTTGTAGATGACAGATGCAGAATCTATCAACGGCGCAGGAAGTGTTGCTCGTGCGCGTATGATGATCGTGATCGCTGCATTGCTGTGGAGCACGAGCGGGTTCTTTGCTAAGGCGCCGTGGTTTGGCGGGTGGCCAGGTTACGCGATGGCTTTTTGGCGAGCGTTGTTTGCCTGTGTGATTTTATTGCCAATGGTTCGGCGTCCGCAGTGGAGTGTACGGTTAATTCCGGTTACGGCTATTTTTGTGGCGATGAACTATACTTACTTGACGGTGATGGAGCGGTATGAAGCGTCGAGTGCTATTTGGTTGCAATACACGGCTCCCATTTGGGTGATCACCTTGGGTGTTGTGTTACTTAAAGAAAAATCGAGTAAAGCGGATTGGGTGATGGTTGCCTTCCAAATGGTTGGTGTGGCAGTTATTTTAGCACCGGAATTTTATGTAAATTCAGTGGGCGACCTGCTGTTGAAACTTGGTGTCGGTGTGACCTATGCGCTGGTCGTATTGTCACTGCGTTGGATGAAAGCATATGAAGCGGCATGGATTGTGGGAATTAATCACATAGTGACCTGCCTCGTGTTTTTGCCCTTTGTGGTGCAGGCTGGAATAGGACCAACGACGACAGAGCAGTGGGTCGCGCTGGCTGCTTTTGGTATGCTGCAGATGGGGTTACCATACTGGTTGTTTGCTAGAAGCGTACAACACCTATCGGGTCATGAAGCGACCGGTATTGTGATTCTCGAACCGATTTTGTTGCCGGTTTGGGTGTTTTTGGCGTGGGGTCGTCTACCGAGTTATGAAAGTCCAGGGATGGGGACTATCATCGGAGCAGTTTTTATCTTGATTGGACTGATCGTTAAAGTAACCCAAGAATGGAAACCACGTACGTACGCCACGCCACGATATTAAACTTCGAACCACATAAAAAAATACGAAACGCATGAACACTAATACGGCAACCGATTCATCAAAGGACACTAATCGCTTTCGTCCGCGACGATTACGCCCCGTGGTGTGTTTGTTGTTGACCTTAGCTTCCGTGTTTTTTGTCGCTTCGCTGCAATATATGCCCTTGGATTTTTGGATTCGTTTAGGTGCGCGGGTCTTTGGGGGTGTCGCCTTTGATTCGATTCATTTTCGCGAAGAAATTATCAAAAATGCGGACCAAGGAATTATCTACATGTGTGCGGCGATGGGAATTTTGCTAACACACGAATTTGGTCATTACTTTGCCACTCGGATCTATCGCATTCCATCGACATTACCGTATTGTATTCCCTGCCCGATCAGCCCGGTGGGTACATTTGGTGCAGTTATTTTCATGGACGGCAGTAAAGCGGACCGTAAACAAATATTTGACATTGGAATCGCTGGGCCATTGGCAGGATTGATGGTAGCTATTCCAGTTATGTGGCACGGCGTAGCAACGTTGGATTTAACTCAAGCAGCATATGGGCCTTTTGAAATAGAGTTGCCGTTGTTGGTGCAGTGGATGTATCAGTGGACGCACGCTGGTGCAGCGGCTCCTGATGTGGTCGTGTTTAGCCAACTCAATGCTTATTTTGTAGCGGGTTGGTTTGGATTGATCGTCACAGGGCTCAATATGGTGCCGATGGGGCAACTTGATGGTGGCCACGTGAGTTACACTTTGTTCGGTACAGCGGCTCACTGGGTTGCTCGGACACTCATGGTGTTGGTCATTGCGTACCAAGTTTACACTCAATCAGCAATGTTTGTATTGATGTTAGTATTGATTTTGGTGGTCGGGCTCGAGCACCCTCCTACACGTGATGATACCGTTCGACTTGGCCCTGTCCGCTGGTGCATTGGCATCGTTTCATTGACGATTCCAGTGCTGTGTTTAGCACCGTCGATTATTATTATGCGGTGAATCGGCTTAGATGCAATAAATATTATTTCGACCGGTTTCCATGAATCCTCGGAAAAATTTGATCCTCTTCACGCGATACTCTTTGCCTAAACCACCAATTGACCTTCTCTTAATTACCTAAATTTGGTATTTTTCCAGCTAATTATTCCCGTTTTATCTCAGGCTCCAAACTTCAATACTTCAGGGGAAAGTACTATGAAAGCCTTGGTTTCTCGACCAGTCCTATATTTTTCATTAGCGATTGTACTGCTCGGTGGCAGTGGTTGGACGCTCTATAGCAAGTTTTTTGCGGCGACTGACAAAGAAATTGTTGCTACTGAGGCAACTGACAAGGGAGATAGCGATAACGAGGGCACGAAAGGTGTGGCAGACGAGCTAGATGTAACTGTTGCTGCGCCAGATTCGGATGCATTTTTGCGTCTTGCTGGGGCAACTGGAAACGATGGCAGTGATGGCGATTTTCAACTTGCCGCAGAATCAGTACTAACTGTAGATACTGCTTCGGATAGTGATAGTTTTGTCATCAATAACCCCCTTCCTGCACCTCTTGATAATAGTGACGATGCAACGTCATTTAGCATTGGGGATGATGAAGGTACTAATAACTCGGTCCCGCCAACGCCGGATTTTTCCATTGGTGACCCTACTGAGCTTCCATCAGAAAGTAATCTCGGCGCCAACGTAAATTCGAATGATTTTGAATTAGCAAACGCTCCGCCTATTATCCCAACTTTAGATGATACCACGGTTGTGAATTCTGACGCGACAGTCGATCTTAGCCAACCTGCCACAACTAACAATCTTGGTGATGTTACTGGACCAGTCGCTGGACTTGAATTCCCCACAACGCCAGCAGTAATCGACTCTCAGTTACAACCACTGACGACGCTGCCGGCCTTGGATCCAACTGGTGACTTCGGTTCCGGAGAGCTCCGTTCAAACACCTTGGCTCCACCAATAGAGAACATACCCGGTACAATTGCGATGGAAGGTGAGCAATTACCGTCGTTGTCCATTCGAAAAATTGCGCCGGCTGAAGTTCAAGTAAACCATGCTGCTGTCTTTACCACACGTATCAAAAACGTCGGTAAGATTACGGCCTATGGCATAAAAATTACGGATTACGTTCCCCGCAGCGCCAGATTAGAAAGCGCTCATCCCGAGTTTATTCGAACATCTAAGGGGGCGATTCAATGGGAATTAGCCGCTTTAGAGCCCGGTGAAGA
>JABJJO010000115.1 GCA_018660825.1 Planctomycetaceae bacterium
ACAAATTGCGCTTTTGGTGGCAAGGATCTGAAAACGTTATATATCACCGCGGGTGGAACGCTGTTTAGTATGCAAACAAAAAACCGGGGTGTGATTACTGCGGGTCTTTGAGACCGCGAGTTAAGAGACAAATTGGCAGTATGAGCGAATGTCATTTGCTGTCATTTGTTGGGCGAAACAAATTTATCCAGTTGAGGAACGGGTTGACGTTTCTGGTTTGAATCCAGACTTTTCCTTGACCTTGGAATTTGCAAACAAGCCCCTCGCCACCGAAGAAAAGGCTCTTGATCTTGCCCCGTAGGCTAAGTCCAGGAAGGACAGACACCTTATAGGTTAATGTGTCCTCGAAGGCTACGATGTAGCCAGTATCGACTATGTAGTCATTGTTCACCTCAACTTCGATGATGGCGCCGTACGAATTAAAGAATACATCGCCCGTGCCAGATGCTTTGAGTAAAACCAAGCCCTGTCCGCTGAAGAATCCTTTCGCACCCTCCCATTTGCCCGAGATTTCGACATGATCGCTATGAGCAACGAAAGCACCACGTTGTAACATTAGATTGTTGCCGGTTAACTGATAATGCAGCATGTCTCCTGGTGGACCCGGCGCTAAAACGACCTCGCCTTCACCGTTTTCTGCAGTGAACGTGTTCACGATCATACTATCGCCAGCGATACCTCGCATGAGGGATTGGCCGATGCCACCTTTGAGGCCGGATTTAAGGTTGACGTTAGCGTCCATGCTGGCCATCGCTGAAGTTTCCGCGAATATTTGTTGGCCTTGTTCAAGTTGTACGGTGAGTGTGCCAAAATCTGGCCGGTTAGATAGTTCGAAGTTGAGTGTGCTGGTCATGTGAAATTCCTGAAAATAGATTCGCTGCAGGAGGGGTTAACGAGGATTGAGTTTGGGGCCAAGGGCTCGGCCGAAACTTTGTGGATTATGGCTTTGACAATACAGTTTACCGGATCCAGTGAACTTACAAACCAAGCCCTCACCGCCAAGTAAACTGCCAATCACGCTGGCGTTGGATTTGCCAACTTTGAATTCAAGCGTTTCTTCATACGCGACGATGTGTCCCGTATCGACGGTGTACTCCCCGTCAACTTCGACTTCATAAATCGCTCCAAAGCTATTTAAAAATAGGTCACCACTACCAGTGCATTTGATCCAGAAGATTCCTTCACCACTGAACAGAGCATTACCAAGTCCCTGAAACGTTGCGTCGATCTCTATCCCGTCGGTGGAAGCAAGCCAACTACCGCCTTGTACGATTAGCGCCGTTGTTCTTAACGGATGACATATAATATCCCCGAGTTGTTGTGGACCGATTAGTAGGGTTTGGTCGGCCTGAATGGCGGTGAAATGATTCAAAAACCAACTCTCGCCGACGAACATTCGCTTGATGCTCTTTAGCATGCCCGGCTTTTTACTACCGCGGTCAAAGGAAGTTGTTTCCACGTTGATGTCTGAGGACATTGCGATCATAGACCCGATCTCGCAAGTAACAGTTTCTCCGTCAGCAAGTTGTATTTGCGCGGCTGATGCTGCGGAACGTGCGATGATTTCGTGTTGCATGGTAGGTGCTTTCTCTAATGCGCAGCAGCGCTAGGTTTATAGGTGTGAGTTGGTCCACGCTGCTAAGCCGTCGAGTGAACGCGATTGCAAGTAGATTTTTCCGGGACCTTTGACGCGGGTCACTAGCCCTTCACCGCTGAAGAAGCTAGAGAATAAACCTCCTGCTAGTCCCATTTTAATTCCGATCGTTGGATCGTAGGCAATAAGGTGGCCAGTGTCGACTACGTAATCCGCTTCGACTTCTTTTTCGAAAATTCCGCCATACCCCCCAAACCATACTTTACCCGTACCAGAAACCTTTAATCTAAAAAGGCCCTCGCGACCAACGTAACTGGCAATACCCGCCCAGCCAAGACCCAATGAGATGCCTGGTTCGCAAGCAAGGAACGCTCCGGGTTGTAAATACATCGTATTGCCTGTGAGTTCGAAACATTCAATGTCGCCGGGGAATGTTTGTGTGAGGACGAGTTCACCATCGTTTGCCGCGGTGAATTCGTTGATAAAAAAGCTTTCGTTGGCGAAAAAGCGTTTGGCAAGGGCTTTAAAAACGCCACCGTTCCAACGTGTTGCGATATTGATAGAACTGCTCATACTGGCCATTGATCCTGCTTCGGCAAGAATCTTGTCACCCGGACCTAGATTAACCTTGATATTGGCGAAAGATGGGCGATTTCTTATTTCAGATTGCATACGAGTTTGGGCTTTCTGTAAATAGTATTGTTGAATACGTGACGAAATGTGGGGAAGAAAATTCTCTCAGCTCGCCCCGTTGAATATAGACAATTTTCCATGAACAACAGGGAAAAAAAAAGAAATCGGCATATTTTATTATGGTGTGCACATCGCGGCAATCACTTTTATAAGGATTTAACGCGGTCTCAAGTGCTCGTCATTTTGTTTCGTTGCCCTGCGGTATATATAGACTTTCTGTTTTATGATCCGGCGCGGAGGCGAGCGACAAGATTAAAAATTTAAATTGATACGTTCCTTTACGCCACCAAAGCTTGCTCCTGTTTCCTTAGACTCTGATCAATTGCATTGGAAAGAGTTTATCGTGCAGTACGTGTATTTGGGGTGTTTGTGGGTATAATGGAGTTTAGGTTCATACAGCTATCACTACGGCGAACAACCACTCTGGATAATTTTATTTATGAGCACTGGCGACGAAGAAAAAATTGATATAGACCGCACTCCGCTGTTTGCTTTAGTGCGCGAGATCACAGCGACACATTTGTTTGTGTGGACGATGTCACCATCAGGCGGAATACAGTCGACGAAGATTCCGCTGGGAAGCGTGGGGCAGAAAGTCTCGGATGCCTCTCGGATCATGGAACGAGATTTGGATCAGGCTATGGTCATGTTAAATGCTGCTTCGGTTGCTTTTGATGCTGCGGTTCAACGGTGGGAAGGGCAGGTGCGGCAGAGCGAGCAAACCCTCAAGCGTAGTGGCAAGCCCGGAAAATTAGGGCAGATTGTGGCCAAGCACAATCAGGTGCGGCCGCGGTTAGCGCCGGTGAAGAGCGTGTTTCGTCGAGCAGTTTCGACGCTGCAGAATGCTCAAATTGAAATGCGTCGTCGCGCTGCTGCCGTCTTAGACAAACCAAAAGACGAACTGTAGGGGATCTGCACAACTCATGGTGCGTATGTGTGCAGTTGGTTTAAAGCGGGTAGCAACAGATCGCGAGCTAATTCTCGATCGTCGGTATATATACCAGAGAATATAATAAAAAATACGCGGGTGCCCTTGCGAGCGCTAAATATGTTGCCAACGGGGTCGCCGTCTATCGATAGGATAGCAAATGTCGATTCATCACCCCAACGGAAAATGTCGTTGCGCTCGGTCACGTCGACGTCTGCATCGCCAAGCATATGTATACCTAATATAGCGCCGGCCCACATACTGACGTAGCTTGTGTTGGCATCAGCCTCGTTTTTCTCGACCGTGATGTTGCAATTTAGGTAGGGTGCATTGGGATTTTCTGGAATATCAAAATTATAGTCGACATCATAGGAATTGTCGAAAAATCGGATTTTGACAATCTTTTCGCCACTGTAGTCTGGAGCGTACGGTTCACCGCTCCAGTCAAGCAACATGTCGATATCGACAATTGATGCATGGTCATTGGGGCCGAGAGTTTCTTCAGCGGACGTAGTCCAGTAGAGAACGCCTACACCAACTACTAGAAGTATTCCGCCAATTATGCAGATACCGATGACGGTTGCAACGATAATCCAGATTTTGCCATTGGACTGCCGCTGAGTATCCTGTGGGTTAGGGTTAACCCATTGTTGAGGCGTTGCAGGCGGTTGTTAAGGAGATAGGTTCGACATCGTAATCAATCCATTACAGGACAATATTGGCGAATGGCTCCATCGACAGTCCCGGTTCACATAAGTATGAACATTATCGAATCAACTGTTTACGGTGATCTATTGCAATTTTTTTTCAGCGGATATTCGCCACGCTCGGTGGATGGGGCGAAAGACACCTAACGTTGTCCCCTTGTCTAACAATTGGATTGTCTTCTGGGCGGATCCGATTTGAGCGTAGAGGCGAGGGGTATCGTAGCCCTTGTCGTCTTTTAGGCTGGCGATTTGCTTCCGTATGGCGGTGAGTTGGCGTTTGCACTTCGCCAGAAGTTGCTCGGCAAGTTCAGGATCGCTGGGTTGCCATTGTTTAGCAAGTGATTGACAGCGTGCGTCAAGGTCGAAGGAGTATCGGAGGGCGACGTCGAAATAGTCGTCGATTAGTTGTTTGGCTTTGGGGTGGCTAGGATTATTGACGAGGAAAGACTCGATCGAGGAAGCTAGTGCGTCGACGGCGGTTTTATTAATGACTTGCCTACGGACTGCCTCGATCTCGAATGATAGAGCGTGGAGTCGCGTGTTTGTTGGCGACTTCATTTGGTCGGCATGTCCGCGCAATAGCTTTACGACCCGCATAGATCCGATGCGTTCCATTTCTATAAGTTTACCCAGCAACGCTTGGTGAGATGCTTCGGTTCCGCCAGCATCAATGTAAGCCTGTTCATGGTCGTCGAGTGATGTTTTGATCTTGAGTGCATCATGCACCATGTCAACGAAGGCTTTGGGCAAAGTCATTCCTTCGTTAACGCGATTGGTGAGACCGTTTGACATGTTGGCAACAGTGGTTAATTCACCAGCGTCGTTGAATACAAACAAGTAGTAGAATTGACCGTAGCGTAGATCGCAATTGCCAGGGAGTTCATTTCCGCTAAGGCAGATGGGCACGGTTTGGTTCAGTTTCTTTAGGGCTTTGGAAGGGAGCAACACGGCCCCCGCATTTTTAATAGCTCATCAGCCGCTTTCGAGGTTGAAGTTGTACAGCACGACGGAGGGAGTTCCGTTGGCTTTGTTTGTATTGAGGAAATCTTCAACGCCACCAATGGCGTACGGTAGAGTCGGTTCTTGAGCGAGAGCAGCGGCTGCGAAGAGCAGCAGTGCACTGGCAAGCATGGCAGGTTTCATAGTGGTGAGACTCAATTGGTATAGGGCTGGGCTCGTTAATTAATAAATTTGATTATAATGTTATTGTAAGAAAACGCAACAAAAATCGGTTCCTTAGGACTCGAGATAAGAGATAGGAGAACAATCGCATGTGGCTATTTACTCAATATGGATTTTTCAGCGCAGTATGTGCGCGGCAAGGTGATGGGAGTCTGGGTGACGCGGTGGATGAAGGAAGGGTGATGGTGCGAGCGCGTTTGTGCGGGCATTTGGAAGGCCTGAAATCACGATTCCCCGAGGATCTAGGTGGTGAGGAAATTGTTGAAACGCCAGCAACGGATTATCGATATCGTTTGTTTGTGGATAAGGCTGTATGGGTTCGCGTATTGCAGATGTTAGGCGAAGAGTTGGACTACGATAATTTTAAATCAAAAGTGGGGCGGAACCTTGAAGCCGTCGGCGGCGAATACGGACGTTCCTTACACGACGTGTGGGACACCATGCAGCGACTGCAGGGGTAAGTCAGAGACCCTGCGCCGCTATCTGTTTTGTGTAGGGAATGAATATGCGAATGTAATTTCAATAGCTTGGCGGTCCCCTTCGGTGTTTCTCGAGTAGTGTATTATAGAGAGAGTAACTTTAGAAATACTGGGGCCAACGACTCCTTTACACCCAAACTCCAAAATCTAAAAGTAAGATATAACAACATAATGATTTCTCCCGCCACGCTACATATCCGACTTACCCCAGGCCAGTTACCACCGGCGGAGGGTTCTACTGCTGTAAATCAATTTGTTGGCGGTCCCGAAACACTACTTGCTTGGCTGGAGACGCAACTTGGCTTGCAAGTAGCCGAGGTCAGCACTGCCGATCGAATCACGCAATACGCTGGTTTACTGGACGCGGTAACTGACTCAGTTGTTTCCGACAGTATGGAAGTGGATCGGTGGGCGACCGCCTCGGACCTTCTCAACCGACGAGACGAGTTGTTACTTGCCAATTGGGACGAAGCTAATCCGGTCGACAGCCTTCCCGTTATAGTTCAAGACCTATCTGCCGCGACTATGAATTGCCCCGAAACGTTCCCCGCAGTTGCTCAGCGACTGATTGCAATCGATGGTGCGTTAACCCGCGGCGCTGTGTTGCCAAACCACGCATGTATCCTCTATGACAAACCTTCTAATTGGCCTCCGTGTTGGCAATCGATATTTGAAAAAATGCAGCTCGGTGAACCCACTGCGTCAATCGCGTCCGCGATATCGGGTTCCGCTTTGCAGTTAGCACAATCGACGATTCTGTCAGGCGCATCGTCGGATAATGTTTCCGCTGCGCTCGACAGTTCGTTCCGTTATCTAACAACCCGCAGTGAGACCGCTGCGGTGGAAGCGGTGGCAGCTATTCTAACGGCACACCAAGATGAATTAGCAGCGACGGTCATTTGTTGTGAGGATGTGAACTTGGCAGTTCGCCTTGATGCCGCGCTAGCGCGGTTGGGGTTACCTACCTTTGGTGCTGCTGCCAACACGCAAGCCCACCCAATACTCCAGATTCTCCCGCTAACACTTGCCCTGTCCGTTGAACCAGTTGACCCTCAGGTGTTGTTGGATTTCTTGAATTTGCCGATTCTGCCCATATCCATAACAGCAGCGAGGAAATTGGCTAAGGCCTTGTCGGAACAACCAGGGTTAGGGAGCAGCGTGTGGAACACAGCGTTGCAAAAGCTATATGCAAATAAACCGGGTGAATGTGACGGTGGGGAACCATCTGCTGCGACGGTCAAGCTGAAAGAGCGCATAGATAGTTGGTTGCACTTTGAACGCGTCAGTAGCGGCGAGCCTATTCCAACTACGCTGATTGCCAATCGTTGTGCAATGGTTGCACAATGGGCAGCAGGTCGTGCTCAGATGATGGAAAAAGATCCTGCGGCCAACACCGACGTGATCATCGCTTTAAAAAGAGCAGCGGGCCATGCGTCGACAGTTGGTGAATTAGCAGCGAGCCAAGGAGAAAGTATCTCGTTGCCGCAGTTAGATCGACTCACGGAAGAAGCGATCGGAAACGGCACTCGCACTCGGCCACAAACACAACAACAGCATAGCGCTCTGTTGGTCCAATCGCTGGCGGAAATCAATGGAAACTATTCCCGGTTGATTTGGCTCGGACTTGGCACTCAAGATGCTTCGCGCAGTCGTTGGTCAACGGCACAACTACGGCAGTTTTGTGAAGCTGGGATTGATTTAGACGATGGCAGTAATGCTCTAGCGTCGCTACGGGGAGCGGAAGCTCGAGGTTTTTGTCAAATCACGGATTCATTTTTGGCGGTTGGGGTTCCCGGTGATCTATTAAAACGGTTGCACCCAATTTGGATATCTGCGCGCAGTGTAATTGCAACCGAGCAACCTAGTGACCAAGAGCCGACGGCACATAGTCTGGAAGACCTTATCGCAACGGACAACATAGCGGAGATAGCACCTTTTGATTTCTCCTCGGAGGTAACTGTAGTTATACCCTCTCAACCACAGCGACTGGAATGGGATATCCCGGCAAATCTGTTGCGAGACAGAGATCGCTCGTCGGCTACGGAACTTGAAACGCGGTTAGGTTGCCCACTCAAATGGATGATGAAGTATCAGGCGAATCTCTACCCGAGCAGTGTTTCTCAATTACCATCAGGACCGCGGCTATACGGTCTGTTTTTACACAGTGTACTTGAGCAGGTATTTGCCGGTGGCGGTGATTTGCCGAACGTGGAAAATGCAGTCGCTGCAGTAACAGAGGTGTTCGATTCAAAACTTAAGACGGAAGCCGCGCCGCTGGCCCAGGCAAGTGAGTATGCGACGGCTAGTGAATTGCGTGGTCAGTTGCAGTTTGCAACGGAAGTGTTGATAGGAGCGTTGGCCGCTGGTAACTACTCGATTGTTGGGCTTGAAGTAAAGTTGGATTCCGCAGCGTTTGGAAGAAAACTTACAGGTTCGATTGATTGCTTGGCTAAACGACCAGACGGTAAACAAGCCGTGATCGATTTTAAGTTTGGTCGAGCGGCTGCGCGTGGTCAAATGCTCGCGGACGGAAAAGCTCTACAGTTAGCAACGTATGCGTACGCTAGTCGTGATGCAGCCGATAATTTCCCAGCTGTCGCATATCTGATTCTTAACAACGGTCGGTTTGCGACACCTTCAGGCAGTGCCTTGGCAGGTGGTGGAATTGAAGTGCTCGATGGTCCCCCTATTAAAGATGTTTGGAACGGGTTTGTTGCCGCGATCGAAAGCTGCGGCGATTGGTTAACGACCGATGCGTTCGTGCCAGCACGGCCGTTACAAGTACCGGCGGATTGGCCCAGCGGAGTTGAGTTGGTGTTGCAGGACAACCTTAAAAGCGACGAGACACAATCACCCTGTATTTACTGCGATTATTCGGCGCTTTGCGGCTTACAGCCTGTGGACTAATAGCTCACCGACTTTCAGCAGATACTTTAAATATATTCACAATTTGGACGTATGAGTTAGCAAGAGAAGCGAAAAATTATGACGAACAAACTTGAACTAGTACGGGCTGGCGCGGGATCCGGAAAAACCTACGATCTTTGCGAGACGGTTGCACAAGCTGTCGCGGATGGGTTGGACCCGGCGCGAATTCTTGCCACCACGTTTACGAAGAAGGCTGCGGCGGAGTTGAAGGGCCGAGTGCAATCTAAGTTGCGTGGTATGGATGCCTCGGACGCGTCCCCCTTTGGTGTATCGGACCGATTTGAACTAGCAGCAATCGGTACGGTTCATAGTGTGGCACACCAGTTGTTGTCGCGGTATGCGATCGAGATGGGCTTGTCCCCAAGGCTTGAAGTAATAATGGAAGAATTTGCCGAAGAAGTCCTAAGTTCACTTGTCGGAAATGCTTCCTCTAGCGATCCGGAGATGTTTGGTGAATGTAGTAAACGCCTCGGTATTACAGAACCGCACAAGCGGATTCTTGAGTTGTTGTCAGCCGTGCGTGGAAACCGCATCAGTGACGAGTTGTTTCGCGAACAGATGCAAATCAGCGCGGATCGGGTTTGTGAAATTCTCACGCCGCTAGCGACAGGCGATAATGTGTGTTCGGCAGACGAATTGTTGGAGCTCGCCGCGCGAGCAAAAGACAGCATTCGTGGTTTAGAGAATGACACCACAAAAGTAACGGCTGGGGCGATATCCGCTTTACAAGCTTTGCCGTCTCCCAAAAATCCATACTGGTCCCGGTATCTCGTGGCGACAAAAATCAAAGCCGGCATAGCGTCGGGTGCCGATGGCATGCTCGACGAATTACGAAATGCTGCGGCCAAAGTGCGGCAACATCCCGAGTTACACGCTGATGTGCAGAAGTTTTCACAATTGCTTACTGAGGCGACGTTGGATTTGGCGTCGCAATATGAAGCACACAAACGCGAACGCGGGTTGATTGACTATACCGACCTGGAATTGTTGCTGCTGAATTTACTTGAAGATGAGGCGATAGCGTTGCAAGTATCTGAGGATTTCGAGTTGATACTCGTAGATGAATTTCAAGATACCAATCCTTTGCAGTTGGAGATATTCCAAAACTTACGGCTGTTGTCTGCACGTAGTCGCTGGGTTGGCGACTCCAAGCAAGCAATCTATGGTTTTCGAGACACGGATCCTGAGTTGATCGAAAATGTATGGAACAAAGCGACGAAAGAAAAGCCGGATACCTTGCCGAACAACTGGCGCAGTCAAAAAGGGTTGGTGCAGTTTGTCGGTGAATTATTTACGCCGCTGTTTGGAAAGGAGACTCAGCAGAACGCTAAGAAAGAGTCGCAAGACCGAGGGGTCGAGCATTGGTTACTGCAGGCAAAAAATGCAAAACAGGACGCGGATTCTCTGGCAGGTGGTATTGCTCAGTTACATTCCGAGGGGACACCGTACGGCGATATTGCTGTTGTTGAACGAGCGAACAGTAAGTTGGTTAATCTATCGGCGTCATTTGAAAAACTAGGAATCCCCTACCTACTTGAAAGTGCTGGATTGTTGCGGACACGGGAAGCGGCGCTCGTATTCGCAGGGTTGCGGATGGTCGCCGACCGTTCAGATTCCTTGGCCGCGGCGAGCGTATTGCATTTGCTAGCGGACCCGGAGCAGGACACTCCGGATTGGATCATAGAACGGTTAGAAGTGCTCCAGGCGGCGCGAGAAATGGAGATCAAAACAGGAGAGAGAACTTACCCAAGCCCGTGGGAAGGTGACGAGCGATTTACACAGTTGGATTTGATTGACAAGACAGTTTCCTCGCCGACGGTAGTGTTGCAGCAAGTGATTGAAGCCTTGAATTTGGCGGACCAAATCAGTCGTTGGGGCGATGCGCCGCGGCGATGTGCGAATCTAGACTCTTTGTTGCGTCACAGTAGCGAATACGAGGAGTTACAGTTGGGCAGTGGTCATGCAGCAACACTGAGCGGTTTCGCTTTGTACATGGGGCAATTGGTAGACGATAAATTAGACTTGCGGTTTCCGCCGTTAGGTCATGATGCGGTGACGTTGATGACCTATCATGGTACGAAGGGTTTGGAATGGCCTGTGGTGGTGTTGAGCGGTCTTGATAAGGAATGGCCGCCGCGGATGTGGAACCCAATGGTTGGCGGGGGTGGCCAAAACCCGGAGCGCCCATTGGAAGGTCGAGTGCTGCAAAGTTGGATTTGGCCTTTTGGTGAGAATAAATCCCGCTATGGACACAGCCTGATAGCAGGAAGTGGCCTAGAGGAAGACGCACTAGTGACTACGGAGGGAATCGCGCGAGCCGATCGAGAAACAACCGAGGGGCAACGTTTGTTGTATGTCGGTTGCACTCGCGCTAAGAATAAGTTGGTGTTTGCGCATCGCGAGGGGAAATGTCGTTGGCTGGATAAAGTGCCAAGGTTTGCAGAATTGATTGACTCCGGATTGGAACCAGGCGAGCATGAAATAGCTGGCGTTGAGACAACGGTTTTTGTTCGAAAGTTGGATCAAGAAAATGCTTTGGAGCTGGCCCGAGAACAGGAACCCGAGCAGCGATGGATCGCAAGTGCGGAGGTCGCCGAACGGATCGATTACGCCAAGCGGTTCTATTCTCCTAGTTCTGTCGGTGTTGTTGAGGATCTGGACGGGGCAGGGAATGATGAACGCTCGTTTGATACCACTGATTTACCGGGCGAGTCATATTTTCCGGCGGGAGCCAAGGAAGAACAGTATGCGGATGTCGGTAACGCGGTGCACGGATATTTTGGGGCTTTACCTTCACTGGTAAATGTGGATACGGCGAGCAAGTCTGTTGTTGCGGAACGATGTTTGTCAGCGTTTCGAGTGACGGGAGTTATAGCTCCCGAGGACTTAGTAGCGACCGGTGAGCGGTTTACGGAATGGGTTTTAGGGGAGTATCCGAGTGCAACGTGGCATACGGAAGTTCCGGCGACCGGACCGCGCAGTAGTGGTGGGCAATGGAACGGTACGCTAGATCTTGTGTTGCAACTTGCTGGCGGTGGAGTGGTGATTATTGACCACAAGAGCGCACCTATCAAGCGTGACGTATGTGCAAAACATGCGGCGCAATATACGGAACAGTTGTTGGCATATCGAGAAATGCTTGCTGCCTCAGGGCATGACGTACATTCTTGTTGGATCCATTTTCCACTCGCAGGCGTTATGGCCAAACAAACTGCGTTGTAGTGCGGTGAATGTTGCAAATGATGAGACGCTTACCTATAGACAATAAGTAAATTTATAGAAAATTGTGATCGCATGAAATTTATACATACTGCAGATTGGCATTTGGGTCGCTCTTTTCACGAGGTAAATCTGGTCGAAGATCAAGAATATATTCTCGCGGAGTTAATAGTGCTCATTGAGAAAGAGAAACCGGACGTATTGATCGTCGCGGGCGACGTTTACGATCGTGCGCAACCAGCCGTAGATGCGATTCGCTTGCTGGAAAATACCATCAACACGATTGTGTTGGAAATGGAAGTGCCGCTTGTCATGATCGCAGGTAATCATGACAGTCCTGATCGACTAGCATTTGGTAGTCAGCTATATATGGACAACGGATTGCATATCGCGGGCCCAAATACGAGTAAAGTCATCATTTCCGATGAGCATGGTGAAGTTGATATTCACTTGATACCCTATGCGCGTCCGGAGGAGGCGAGAGCGGCTGGTTTGACCTTAAAGAATCTTTCTCACGACGCCGCAATCGAAGCACAGGTGGAGGCTTGTGTGGCCGCTGGAGTTTCGAAACGTTCTATCGGCGTAGCTCATGCATTTGTGACTAATTGTGAGTCAAGCGAGTCAGAGCGATATTTATCGGTGGGTGGTGCGAGTACCGTTTCGGCTGACCACTTTGACGTGTTTGCATATACGGCCTTGGGACATCTTCATCGTCCCCAGGAAGTACGAGATAACGTTCAATACAGTGGCTCGTTGTTGAAATACTCTTTCTCAGAAACTGAACATGTTAAGGGAGTGATAGTCGGGGAAATTGATGCGAAAGGAAATGTTACGACTGAGTTTGTGGAACTTGAACCCCGACGGGATGTTCGCATCATGAAGGGCGAATTTAAGGAATTACATCATCCCCAGGGCAAGGTCGCGTCACGGCGGGACTACATCGAATTTAAGTTAACGGACAAGGTGCCGGTCATCAATCCGATGAGTCGGTTGAGGGAGATTTATCCCAACGCATTAAGCGTACGGCGGTTGGAATTTGAAAGTGCTGGTGCAGATGCGACTGCAACCGGGCGACACCGCCTAAAACCCGCCGACTTGTTTGCCAATCTATTTGAGGAGATGTCAGGTGAACCACTAAGCAAAAAGGAAATAAAGGCTTTTTCTGAGATATTGGCAGACGTCCAAAAGAACGAACAAAACTTGGAGGGAAACTAATGAAACCATTACGAATACGCATGACTGCATTTGGACCATTTCCAGGGACTCAAAATGTGGATTTCAATGACTACCAGGACAATTTGTTTTTAATTTGTGGTAAGACTGGTTCCGGTAAAACCATGATCTTTGATGCGATGTGTTATGCGCTGTATGGCACCACTTCAGGTGACATGAGATCTGGATCTCAAATGTGTTCAAATCTTCCGAATGCCGAAGATATCACTGAAGTTTCGTTTGATTTTGAGATTGCCGGTCGAAGTTATCGTGTTCATCGGCGGCCGAAACAAACCAAGCCGAAGCCAAATGGTGAGGGCACGGTCAACGTTCAACATACAGCAAATGTTTATGAGCTAGCCTCTTCTTCAACTGAAGCCGCAGAAGAGGGAGGTGAATTACTCGCAAGTCGACCGACGGAAGTTAAACAAAAGGTGCAAGAATTGTTGGGGTTCGAAGCGGCTCAATTTCGTCAGGTTGTATTGATACCCCAAGGTGATTTTCGCCGTCTATTGACCGCTAGTTCCGACGAACGGGAGAAAATTCTCAAGGTTCTGTTCAACACAAGTTTGTATTCACAAATTGAGGAAGCATTGAGGAAGCGTGTGGTCGACCTGGATAGCGAGTGTCAAAAGGTCCTTACCCAGCAAGGAGAGTGTTTGCGCGACGTGGGCGCAGAAAATGCGGAAGAGCTAGAAGAGATGATGGGTGATCTTAAATCAACCGGTAAAGAATTGAGGAAGGCCCAGGCCAAGGCAGGTGAACGGTTTGAAAAGATCAATGATAAGTTTTCATTAACCAAAAGTGTCCACGACAAGTTCATGGAACTTGATGATGCTCAGGACGAGCAACAGAAACTTGCTGGTGAACAGGCGGCATTCGCTGAGCTTGAGGAGGAGATGACGCTTGCTAAACGCGCGCAGAGTATCGGTGACGTTGCGACCGCCAATGATGAAAGGGAAGTTGCGAAAGACAACGCGGTTGAAAAACAAGTCGAGGCGATGGATGCGCTAAAGCTGGCGGTGGCAGCAATTAAAGCCGCTAAAGCAAAAAAAGCTGCGTCTGACGAACGGCAGGGTGAATTGGAAACGATGGCGAGAGAGATTGAGTCTCTCAAACAGATGCTGCCCGTCGTTAAGAAATTAGCGCAGGACCAATCTAATATTGTCGTACGTAAGGAAGCAATTTTGAAACTTGCGGAATTAAAGGAAGAGGCCAAAACACAAGCGGTCGAGTTGGCAGAAAATGTCGCTAGTGATGAAGCGGAACTTAAGCGGGTGCAAAAGTTAGCGGGTAGAGCAGGAGAATTGAAACTGAAGCTTGAAAATGCCGAGGCCGCGTTCTCGGATCGGGAGTCCCTTGAAAAACAGGAAAAGGCGTTGAAGCAAGAAGTCGCCGCTTGCAAGTTAGTAAAAAATGGGGAAGTTGCAGCGAAAGAATCGTGTGTTGATGTACAGGAAGCGTTACGACAAGTGGAAAAGGACTGGGAAGGCTCGCGGGTACATGTGATTGCCAAATCACTACAAGTCAATGAACCTTGCCCTGTTTGCGGATCTACGGAACACCCGACGCCCGCAAAACCGAGTGGTAACGAAAGTGTAGTAAACGATTCGGCGTTGGCAAAGGCGCGGCAGGACGAACAGGATGCAATCAAGGAGTTAAAAAGACACGAGAAGAAAAGAATCACGGCTGAAGGACAGGTTGCGAGTCTCGAAAAGGAAATCATCCGCCTCAAAAAGAACAAGCACATCGCTGATAATTCGGTCGCAACCTTGCGCAAGACGGTTAAAGGCATTCGAAACGATTTAGCGGCGGCGACAGCGGCCGATGGTACGGTTAAGGACTTGATTGCTGCCCTTAGCGAAAACAATGAATTGCTAAGACAGCACGAGTCATCTATTAAGTTGCATGAAAAGGATATCTATCGGTTAGATAAAGAACTTGTGGGGGTGAAGGCGACTTTACAGGAGCGGCTGGCAGATATCCCCAAGAAATTGCGAGATTTGGAAACGTTGCAATCCAAACAGGAAAATATTCAGGAGCAGCGGGACGAGTTGGCAGATCTAATAGCAGCAAACGATACGGCTGCGACGAGAGCGGAGAAATTAAAGGCGGTTGCTGAGACTCACAAAAAGGGATCTGATAAGTCTCTGAAAAATGCGACTGACAACTTATCAAAAACGAAAACAGTATTAGGAGAAAGACTGAAGGATGCTGGGTTTAATTCACGTGAAGAGATGGATGTTGCACTACGTAATGAAAAGGAAATTGCGTCGCTGGAAGTGGACGTAAAGCAATATGCAAACAAAGTGACGGCAAACACTGCGAGGGTAAAACTTGCCAAATCACAAACGCAGGGAAAAAAGCGACCTGATATAGACAAAATACAGTCGGATCGCAACGAGGCACAACATGAAGTAGCCTCAGCATCCAAAGCGGCGACAGGGAATCAAACGGAAGCCAAGAACCTCAAACGCGTGCACGATCGGTTTAATGAGTTATCTAAAAAGATTCAAAAGCAAGACGGCCAAAGGGCTGTGTTTAAGAAACTGGAGCAGGTAGCACGGGGGAATTTGCCAGGCACATCGAGGTTGTCTTTGCAACGGTATGTGTTAGCGGGCTTTCTCGACGACGTTACGGAAACTGCTACGGTTCGTTTGCGGAAAATGTCTAAAGGACGGTATGAACTGCTTCGTGCGCGGGAAGCTATGAACAAACAGGCTACGTCCGGATTAGACCTCGACGTGCGTGATAATTTTACAGGTGAGACCCGGTCGGTCAATACATTATCGGGCGGTGAAATGTTCCTTGCGTCATTGTCATTGGCGCTGGGGTTGTCGGATGTGGTTGAGTCGTATTCAGGTGGCGTGCATTTGGATTCGCTGTTTATCGATGAAGGTTTCGGCAGTTTGGATTCAGCGACGCTGGACGATGCGATTGAGACATTGATGGAGTTGAACCAGGGCGGGCGAATGGTCGGTGTGATTTCTCATGTAAGCGAGTTGAAGGAGCGGATTGACAAAAAGATCGAGGTGAAACGCACTTCCAAGGGTAGTCGTGTCGTGTTTTAGAGATAGTTTACCGCCCCAGTATGTCGGGATGGCTTGTGCTGGCGGTGCGCTGTTAGGGGAACTCGGTGTTGGCGTTGATTTTAATGATGATTACGCAGTAAAAAACATAAGCTGCTGATAAATAGGAATTTGAAAGGTGGTCAATGTTGTGGATGTGTTTTATACACCTAAGCAGGTTTGTACGGTAAATAGCCCATCGAGGAGTCCAGAAAAACCGAAGCTGGTGATGGATAAATTGATGTCAGGGTCCTTTGCAGGTGATATCATCACACACGATGATTTCGCACCATTTGATAACGGGGAGTTTCTGGTCGCGCACGAAGCGACATATGTCGAGTCATTTTTTGCGGGTGGATTGCCTCATAACGCTGAAATTGAATGGAGCGCTGAGTTTGCTGAAAGCGTACGGTATACCAACAGCAGTTTGTATCATGCAATTAAGTTTGCTACAGAGAATGAAAATTCGTTGGTGCTTAGCCCGACAAGTGGTTTTCATCATGCGGGCCCGAGTCGTGGTTGGGGTTTCTGTACTTTTAGCGGTCAGGTTATCGGATCGGTGAAACGCTGGCGAGAAACTGGTGCGGTGGGTGCTTATTTGGACCTCGACGGGCACTATGGTAACAGCATTGGGGACTCCGTGGGTTTTTGTACGAATGTCAACGAAGCGATTGCGTGGAATTTTAACCCCGGTGGTTATGGTGAATCATATGTGGCGGAGGTGCGTGATGCGATGATCGAGCTGGAAACGATGGTTGACGCCAAGGTGGTCGACTATCTTGTCTGGTGTCATGGCGCCGATAGCCACGAAGACGATGATCTCGGTGATAACGTCAATACAGAGCAATGGCTGGAATGCAGCGAGATATTCTTTTCGCTGGTGAAACGCAAACGTGATGAGGGATTTAATGTGCCTGTGGTCATGGCGTTGTTCGGTGGTTACCGCGCGGATCCACCCGGTGTGTATGAAAATTATAAGTTTGTGGTTGATCTGCACGTTCAGGACATTGAGATTGGCATGCGGATATTGCAAGGTTAGAACGGGAAACGACCCGCGAGCAGTTGTTTTTGGGAGCGAGTGTCGATTATGTTTGGATGTGATGAAGAATTCGAAGATTTCGATTACGACGAAGAGTTAGCGGACGAGTACGGCGACATCGAGGACGACAACGTTGCGGATGAATATCTGGCCTACTTAGCGGCAACGGGAGAGGGTCCGTTTGCTAGCGACGGTGGCGGCGGTGGGTGCCTGATCATCATCGCCACTTTAACGTTGTTCGCAGTCATGTCGACTGCTGTACTGGCGCAGCAGCTATGAATGTGGCTACGACGAGTACTTGGGCGTGGTAATACCGGATACGAAAGAAACAATCCAATCAACCATCGCCGCAAATGTTCGGCGTTTGCGTTACACCTTTAATGTGTTGTTTCCCCATATGCTATCGCATAGACTACAAGTAGTAATTTGTTACCCTCTGTTTGCGATCTTTACATGTCAGCTCCTGATCTTCTAGAAATACTTCAACAACGCCTGCAATCCCCTTTATCGGATTCCCAGCAGGAAATGCTTGCGGAATTGATAGAGGCGGATCCCAAGAAGTTCGATGCTGTAATGGACGAAATCCGGACACAGGGCATTGAAATCATTCCGATTTCTCTTAACCCAGATGACGAACTTGATGAGTTGGTGCAATGGTTGGCGCAGTTGGTGTCGACGCGGAATGTAGGGCGAGGGTTCAATACCGTAATCGCTAGCACAGCTGCCATCCTGCTGATAGCCGCAATTGGGATTGGCGTGATATTTTTCGAGTTCCCCTCGGCGGATAATCGCAACACCTCAGATACTTCGAGCGGGGAAATCACCAAAGTTCCCCAGCAACAGATCGATCCGACAGAGGAAAAACCCGTTCAAAAACCGGATGACCCAGATACCGAAGAGACGGGTGATTCCACGGGTTCCAATTCTGTAGCCCAAGAAAACACTGGGTTAGTTTTGCCCGAACTTCCCATAACGCCCCAATGGTTGGCATTTGATGACCCCGCCGCTAGGCTTGACCATTCTTGGGTAAAATCTTTACCTAGCTACATACGTCAACCACTTGAAAAACCGGGTAAACTAATACCTGGTGTTGTAGATGGTATGACTCAGTATTTTGATCTCGATGGCGATTTTTTGTTACCGCCGCCGCGTGATGATGGCAGCTCCCTTCGTGTCCGGTTGTCGAACATAGAAAATTTGATCATCACCGCTGATAACGGTACACAGAAGATTGAGCTCACGTACGACGGCAATTTTAGTTTAACGAGATATGAGCCTCTTCCCGTTAAGGAATTTGTTCGGGGCTTGGCGATTGATTCTGAACCGCGATTTCGGCGTCATTTTATTGAATCTCGGATTGACCCGCAAATCGACTTTGATTGGGCACTTGCATCTCCTGTGGTTAATCAACAGGTCGTCGACCC
>JABJJO010000041.1 GCA_018660825.1 Planctomycetaceae bacterium
ATCCAAGGACAACTCCTGCACTGAACGCTTTATCGCTGGAGTTTCGCACGCCAACGACAGTACGCGTGTCCTGTGTCTCGTCGCTATTGCGTACTTCTAGCAGCCCAAAGTAACGATCGCCGTTGTGCGTAAGTCCATGTGCTTCGTTGGTGATATAGAACCCTCGTTTTCTGAGAGAGTCTTCCACGGTAGTAAGCAGTTTCTCGTGAGGGATGGGTCGCCAAGTATACGTTGATGGCGGCGTGGGTGTTTGTTCAACGGCGCTACGCGAAGCTGTTGAATCGGCAGTGTGTAAAAGTAAATCTGGCATAGCTAAAATGCCTCCTAAAGAGAACCGAGATGATAGAAACGCAAAACGCCCGGCAAACACAGGAAATGTGCGTGCTGGGCGTTGCTGCGTAAGAGGTAGGATTCCTCTCACTTTATAATGACGCAAAAAGAGCGTTTATTTAGGTTCCAGAGGGTCTCACTCCCCCCGCCAGCATCGCGACGCGTACAATACCGACTACGTTGAGCACGGCATGTCGAACCGTTTGCGACCAGTTTCGCGGTAGCCGAATCGATTCAATGTCGTCTTCGTCGAGTTGGTCCTGCATTGTCAATCAAAATACAGTAAATATAATTGACGGTCATGGTAAATGCCGTAGATATGCGGGGATTGACTTCGGCTTATTCGGGCTACTGAAAGTCGCCGGGCCATTACACTTGGGTTAACTCCTACAATTGGTTGCGGACATGCATAGAGTGACCTATAGTAAGCGATTAGACCACAAACCGTTTGCGACGTATCGGATGCATTCTCGCAGTCGTTTTATAAGGAAATTTCAAAGCCATGCGTGTTTTGCCAGAGTTGATTAAGAAAAATAAGACTTGGGCCGAGAACGTCAACGCGAAAGACCCTAAGTTTTTTTCCGAATTGGCAAAGAAGCAGACCCCAGAGTACTTGTGGATTGGGTGCGCTGACAGTCGCGTCCCGGCGAACCAAATCGTCGGGTTGATGCCCGGAGAAGTTTTCGTTCACCGCAACATTGCCAATGTTGTTGTTCATACCGACTTCAATTGCTTGAGCGTTGTTGAGTTCGCGGTTGCGGTTCTGAAAGTAAAACACATCATTGTTTGCGGGCACTACGGTTGCGGTGGAGTGAAGGCCGCCAGCCAGAACCACCATCTCGGATTGATCGACAATTGGCTCCGGCACATCCGAGACGTACGCAACAAACATGATGCAGTCTTGAAAATCATTCCAGACGAAAATGAGCGACTTGATCGGCTATGCGAACTCAACGTCGTGGAACAAGCTCACAATGTCTGTCACACAACCGTAGTTCAGCAAGCCTGGGAGAACGGTCAAGAACTGGCTGTTCACGGATGGATCTACAAGATCCAGGATGGCTTGATCCGTGACATGGGGGTAACGATCACTGGCCCTGATGAAATTGCAGATGCCTACAAGGTTGGCATCGGAAACGACGTTGAATAGTGGATTCGCCCAACGCATTGCATTCGCTTGATCCAAGTCTTCACGATTTCGCTCCGTCGACGTTTGGGACGATCGAAGACCTCAAGCAACTTCAGCCCAATTCAGACGGCTGGTCGGCCGCGATGGTCTGCTGTTCTGAATTTGGGTTTCAGCCGGATCAAAATTCGATTTTTGATATAGGGGAACTCTACACCGTTCAGAATTTCGGAAATGTAATACTGCCATGGGGTGAAGACAAGGTCGTTACTGAGATTTCGCATGTCCTGCAAGAAAAACAGCTGAAGGACTTAATCGTTTTCGGTCACGTGGGCTGCAAAACGGTTGAGCATTTTCTTTGGGAAGATCGTGACATTGAATGGCTGCAGCACGGTGACAAGCTTCGCGATTTTATGAGCTTGCATTACGGCGATGTGAGCGCAGAGAATCAACTTAGCATTGCTGCGCAAGAAAACATCTTGTTGCAACTGAAAAAAGAGATGCTGTCGCTGCACGAACATGGCGTCGAAGCGAGACTGCACGGTTGGCTAAGTATTGGCTTGGGAAATCGAATCATGCGATACGATGTTCAGTCGGGCCAGTTTGTATAGACTTTGTACTGGGTGTATTGGCCTAGCGACTTTCGGTGGTTCTTAAGGGCGGGGTTTACTCCCCGCCGCGTGCAGGTAGAGCGCGTAAGGTCAAAAAAACTCGAACGAGCCTTAAACCGCTTGAATGACGCGTGTCCCCAATCAAAAGTTTCCCAAATCTCGGTGGTTCCAATTGGCCCGCAATTCCTACACCGTATAGTCAAAGTATTCAACCTTCGAAACTGCCCCCGTTGATAACGTTTTTTTGGGAACGCCGCGTGATTTACCAGTTTAGTAGCGCCCCCCTCGACAGGGACCTGGCTGGAGCTTCCTAGATGTCGGTCCATTTTAACTGGTGTTCAATAATCAGGACCCATCTCGATACATCTGGCCTCACCAAGTATTGTATCGATTATACAACCGTAAATCGTAGTCTTGCCAACAGGGTGGCTTAGCGCTTATACTCTACACCACTTGGTTTTCATCTCCCCATTGGTTTGGTTCATTTTGCCCCTCATACGCTCTCAAAACATTCTGACTCAACTGCTGCTGATCTTCGCGGTGACGCTTAGTTCGTCCTGGCAGCCGGAAGTGTTGGGTGGCGAATTCGGTAAGCAACAACCTGCTGATGAATCAAAGAGTGAGAGCGAAGAAACGGAAGATGCAAAGGGGGCTGAGCTCACAGATAGCGATGATGGCCCGACTGATTCTGTTTTATTGGATGGGTTTGACTTTAGTTTCCATACCTGGGCGCAGCATCATCATCTAGAAACGACTTTCTGTCGTAGCAGCTCTCACTACTGCTTCGGACATTGCCGGGCACCACCAGCCGCATCTTGCTAACGTGCTGGTGTTTCTTCGCGACGCGATGTCGACGTGTTCTTGAAGTCGATGACGCATTTCAATGAGTGGCACCTTCGTTCGTAACCCGCGTGCGCGCTGTTATTCGATCGTTGGATGATCCCCTGTGGACATCGCATCGGATCAAAGTCGCTCGGCATGGGTTTCCCTTCACGAAATCGTTCCCACGTCCTTCGTCATCTGGCGATAAGAAAGAGAGTGTTTATGGTGCCGTCAACTGCGCCTGAGACGGTTGCTGGCGAATCGCCGCACGCTGATCTGGAACATTTGATTAAGCGTGCCGCGCATCTGTTGCCCGCTCAAGGTCCGATCACGGCGTTTGTCCATCACAATACGCTGCACGCGTTTGAAGACCTGTCATTTGAAGACGCCGTGGTAAAGGGAGCGGAGACGTTTGGTTGCCATCCGTATCTACCGGAGGAACGCTATCGGCAGAAGCTGGCCCGAGGTCGGATTCTGCAACGAGATATTGAAGCTGTTTTGATCGACGATTTGGAAAACGACGGCGACGAATTGCTCGGCTTCCTCGGCACACGATTCCATTTACGGTTGGCTATGTTGGCTCACCCGCTGCGGACGGGGCCGACGGCTGAATTGCGTTGGGTTGTTGCGGAAACCGAGTCGCTGCGAACTTTTCGCGAAGAAACACCGCCGCCGAATCGCGACCTTGCCATCACGGATACGCGACACTGGATTATGCGGGACCTGCGTAACGGGCGAACGCCGAACCCCATCGACGAGAGGATTCGGCGGACGTTGGATTGCCTTTTTGCGACCTTTGACAGACAGCACATCGAAAAATGGGACGACGACACGTGGGAGATGTTTACACTTCATTTGTTGTGGCTGGTTTGCAAGGATGGCGTTTTGCGATCTGACGTCGAGTCGCCAACGCCGCGACGGTCTTTGCGACATCGCGAACTGCTGATGGATGCGACAGGCCAAGATAGCGACGAGTATGTTCACGACTTACTGATTCGCTTCTGTGCGGCCTTTCTGGACCAAGGATTTGCGCACTGGTCGATGCCAAATCTCGAGGATGGGTTTTATCGGACATTTCTTTCGTTGTACGATCAACCGTTTCGTCCGGTCGATCGATGGGCGCGAGGCCTGTCTCAGGAACTGCAACGACTCACAGACGAAGATATTGGTCCGTTGGATTCGATTGCCGAATCGCTCGACTTGCTTGGCGTGAGCGAATTGGAACGCCAAGGGTATATTGCCGCAACATTGCTGGCGTTGCGTGGATACGGCGGCATGATCTGGCAACTCGAAACCCGTGGCGACCGAGTGGCTCATCCTCTGCCGCCTGAGACGCTGATCGAGTTTCTCGCGATTCGGTTGATGTTGGACCGAGTCGCCTTGCAGTATGTCGCGCGCGAATCGTTAGCGTTTCGTGAGCCTCTTAACAAGTTACGACAACATCTGAGTGAAAAGGTGCCGCAACACGAGCCAACGAGCGTTGATCAACGGGCGTTTCTCGTTTTCCAACTCGCGCAACTCATCGGATGGAACCCGAAATATTTGCATCGTTTGTCGAACGCAGAATGGAAAATATTGGTTAGCGAAATCGAAGCGTTTCCGAGTCTGGAGCGTCGACGAATATACCACCTGGCATTTGAGCGTCGTTATCGAATCCAAACACTCGACGCAGTCGCTGTACACTCGTTAACCCAACGCGTTAGCAATACAGACGGTCCCTCGCGGGCGCATCGGGTCCGTGTACCCACGTTTCAAGTCGTCTGTTGCATCGATGAGCGCGAGGAATCGTTCCGACGTCATCTGGAAGAATTCGAACCGCAGTGCGAGACGCTCGGCGCGGCGGGTTTCTTTGCGGTCGCGATGTACTATCGAGGGGCGGCGGATGCGCATTACACACCGCTGTGTCCGGTCATCATCAAACCAAAGCACTATGTCGGTGAAGATGTGGTTTACAGCTTCAAGAAAGCTGAAGACCAACGTCGCAGTCGTCGCCGAGCCATCGGAACGGTAACACGTCACGTTCACTCTGGCAGCCGAACGTTTACGGGCGGGTGGCTGGCGGCGGTGTTTGGCTCATTGGCGTCGCTCCCGCTGGTGACGCGAATTCTGTTTCCTCGCGCGACGGCTCGCCTGCGTCAATTGTTTCACGGCTTTGTGAAAACGCCAGCCGTCACGCATTTGCAACTTGAACGCGCGGAATCCGAACCTGGACCAGAACCGGGCCACGTTGGATACAACGTGGACGAAATGGCTGCGATCGTCGAGCGACTTCTCCGAGACATGGGGCTAACGAATAACCTTTCTCGGCTGATTGTGATTTGCGGTCACGGCTCATCCAGCATGAACAACCCACACGAAGCGGCGCACGACTGCGGTGCTTGCAGCGGCGGACGAGGCGGACCGAACGCACGTGCCTTTGCGCAAATGGCCAATGATCCGCGAGTTCGTGATCTAGTCAGAAATAATGGGTTGCCCATTCCAAGCGAGACGGTATTCCTCGGCGCGTATCACAACACATGCGACGACAGTGTGGCGTATTACGACCTAGACCGCTTGCCCACCACGCACGAATCCGACTTTGAGCGAGCAAGTGCCGCGATCGATGAAGCCCGCAAACGCAGCGCACATGAACGCTGCCGTCGATTCGAGACTGCCGAATTGAAACTCACGACGGACGCGGCCTTGCGTCATGTCGAAGGACGGGCTGAAGACCTTTCGCAAGTTCGCCCGGAATATGGTCACGCGACGAACGCACTTTGTTTCGTCGGTCGACGCGATTGGTCGCGTGGACTATTCCTTGATAGGCGAGCGTTTCTGCAATCGTATGAACCCGATCAAGACGACGAAGAGAGTACGATTTTGACTCGCATTCTGCAAGCCGTCATTCCCGTTTGTGCGGGCATTAACCTGGAGTACTATTTTTCGTACGTCGACCCCGTCGGGTACGGCTGCGGGACGAAATTACCGCACAACATCACTTCGTTACTGGGCGTGATGAACGGAGCCGCGAGCGACTTGCGACCAGGCCTGCCGTGGCAAATGGTCGAGATTCACGAACCAGTGCGGTTGCTGTTCGTCATTGAAACGACACACGACGCGATGCTGCAAATCATGCAGCAGAACGAGGGACTGGCCAACTTGATTCGTGGACGTTGGGTTCAGTTAGCGACACTCGACCCGCAAACGTCCGAAATTCACTTGTTCCGTGACGGCCAGTTCGTACGTTATCGACCGTCGACCAATGAGTTACCGGTAGCGGCATCGTCGATCGATTGGTATCGCGGCTGGCGCGATCATCTGGGATTTGCACAGATACAACACGCCACGTCCGCCGACTAACACTCAGGCGATCACACTCCTAGCGAATTAAGCTACAAAAACATGAACACAGAAACGATCTTCCACACTCTTGGCATTATTGTTGTTGCTAGTCCGGCAGCGTTTGTCGCCGTGCTCGGCCTTACCTCGCTCATTGGCAGACCGCTTCGTGAGTCGGCAATTGAGAGTTGGACGTACGCTTCGACTGTGGTTGGACTGCTGGCTGCGATCGCAATCCTGTTCATCATGCTGGCGACTGACATTCGCCATGTGCCGATCGAATTGGGTAACTGGGTCGTGATCCATCTGCCCGAACCGCATCATAACTTTCACTTCCATCTGAAGTTCGTGTTCGACCGACTCAGCGTGCCGTTCGTCATCTTGTCGTTTCTTCTCTGTGGAACGGTCGGAGCGTTCACCAGCCGCTACCTGCACCGCGAGTCGGGTTATCGTCGCTTCTACATTTGCTACTCGCTATTTACGCTGGGAATGATCGTTACGTCGTTGGCCGGTACGATCGAAGTTCTTTTCTTTGGGTGGGAACTGGTCGGTCTGTCATCGGCGTTGTTAGTCGCATATTTTCACGAGCGTATCGCGCCCGTGAAAAATGGTTTGCGAGTTTGGGCGGTCTATCGAATCGCTGATGCTGCTTTCTTGATCGCGGCAGTCGCGTTGCACCACCTAACGGGGGAAGGCGACTTTGACGTCTTGATCGGCAGCGGTTCGTGGCCTGAAGGGCAAGCTTCGTTGACGGCCAATCAAGCTTTGTTTGTCGGGTTGTTGCTGTTGGTGGCGGCGGCTGGCAAATCGGCACTGGTGCCATTTTCCGGTTGGTTGCCGCGCGCGATGGAAGGGCCCACTCCGTCGAGCGCCATTTTCTATGGTGCACTATCGGTTCACCTCGGTGCGTTTCTGTTGCTGCGAGTCAGTCCGATTCTGGAGATGTCGTTTTGGTTGTCTGCAGCGGTCGTCACGATCGGTTTGCTGACGGCCGCGTTCGCCTCGATCACGACGCGCGTGCAAACCGACATCAAGAGCGCGCTGGCGTTTGCTTCGTTGACCCAGGTCGGCATCATTGTCGTGGAAATCGGACTTGGCCTACGCTACATCGCCTTGATTCATATCATAGGCCACGCTTGTTTGCGGACGTTGCAGTTGCTGCGTGCGCCATCGCTGTTACACGACTACCACACCTTGGAAAACGCGATCGGCGAACACATGCAGCATGAGGCCGGATTGTGGCAGCGCGTCATGCCAGTAGGGCTGCGATCCTGGTTTTACTGTTTTGCGATCGAGCGGGGCTACTTGGACGGATGTCTCGACCGCTTCATCGTGTATCCCTTTCGCCGGATTCTTCTGTTCTGCGATTCGATCGAGCGGCGTTGGACTGACTTTTTGTCAGGCGGTGCATCACGCGAATCAGACGAAGTGCCCGTTCATGAAGAAGTCGTTGAGGAGTTGAGGCTATAAATATGGTTCAATTACATCTACCCTGGCTTGAGTTGACGATCATCACGCCACTCATTGGTGCGCTGATCGTTTGCCGCGTACGCGATCCAGAAAGAGCCCGGCGGCGAACCATGTTAGTGACCGGTCTCACGCTTTTTCTCGCTGTGGGTGCGTGGGAAGACTTCCGCACGTTGCACACGTTCGAGGCGCATGATCATTGGGACATTGTTTCTCCATGGCTCGGCGACGATGCGGTTGTTGTCGATGAGTTGAGCGCGCCGCTGTTGCCATTGGCCGCTTTGTTGTTTTTCCTGACTACCCTGGCCACTCTGCGAACCAAAGTGCGGCGATTTCCGTTTGCCTGGACGCTCGTATCGCAGACGCTTGTGCTGGCGATGCTTAGCTGCCGGGCACCTTGGGGCGTCATCGGATTGCTAGCAGCTCAGACCATTCCGCCACTGGTCGAATTGCGTGCCCGTGGTCGATCAACTCGCGTGTTTCTTGTTCACATGTTACTGTTTATTGGGCTGCTTGCCGGTGGGTGGGCGATGATCGAGGCAGAAGGTCCTAAGTCGCCACACTCGATCTGGGCCATTGGAATGTTGATCGCCGCTGTGCTGGTTCGCAGTGGTTGCGCTCCAGTTCACTGCTGGATGACCGATTTGTTCGAGAACGCGACGCTCGGCACGGCGCTGCTATTCGTCACGCCGATGGCCGGGGCTTACGCGGCGGTCCGACTCGTGCTGCCAATCGCGCCAGACTGGGCATTGCAAACGATTTCGCTGCTGTCGTTGTTCACCGCTGTTTATGCTGCGGGAATGGCACTCGTTCAACGCGAAGCTCGGCGGTTTTTCGTCTATCTGTTTCTCAGCCATTCGTCGCTCGTCTTGATCGGCTTGGAAGTCGTCACGCCGATTGGACTGACCGGCGGGTTGTGTGTTTGGATTTCGGTCGGATTGTCGCTCGCCGGATTCGGTTTAACACTGCGGGCACTGGAAGCACGCACGGGACGGTTGTCGCTTGCCGACTATCATGGCTTGTATGAACATATGCCAAGCCTGGCCACGTTTTTTCTGTTGACTGGGCTGGCGAGCATCGGATTTCCTGGAACGGTTGGATTCATTGGCGCTGAACTACTTGTCGAGGGCGCTGTTGAAGTCTATCCCTACGTCGGCATGCTGGTTGTGTTCGCGGCTGCACTGAACAGCATTGCGGTTCTTCACGCGTACTTTCGATTATTCACAGGGACCGAACATACCGCGTCGATCCCGTTGAACGCTCGCTTGCCGGAAAGGATAGCGATATTGACACTCAGCGCCTTGATTATCGGTGGGGGACTGTATCCGCAACCGGGAGTCGTGTCTCGCTATCATGCAGCGACCGAGATTATGGCTCGGCGAAGCAAACACCTAAGCGCCGGGTCTGCAAGTGCGAATCAAAACAAACATACAGAAGATCAAGACTAATCGACTACGATCCCGAATCGTCGGAATCGCGGTCTTAGAATGTTAAGGAGAATGTGAACGTGACTGATTTGAACGAAACGCCGCGTGGCGATTTAGCTGGCTTCGTTAAGTATTTAAAACAAGACGTTGTTTCCGGCTTTCTTGTCTTTCTCATCGCGTTGCCGCTGTGTTTGGGCATCGCGTTGGCATGTGGCTATCCGGCGATCGCGGGCATCTTTACGGCAATCATCGGTTCGATCCTGGCGACGTTCATCAGCAATTCGGAGCTGACGATCAAAGGTCCTGCCGCTGGACTGATTGTGATTGCGTACGGTTGCGTCCGAGGCTTCGGCGGCGAAGGATTTGCCACTGAATTATCGGCAGACGAGTTCGACGTGGCGATGACAGCTTATCGCATGGCGTTGGCCGTGGGTGTCGTCGCGGCAGTGCTGCAAATCTTTTTCGGACTGTTTCGTGCGGGCATCTTGGGCGAATTCTTTCCGCTGTCGGCAGTGCATGGCATGTTGGCCGCTATTGGCATCATTATCATGGTCAAGCAAATCCCCGCCGCCTTAGGTGTGGTAGATAAGGAGTTGCTCGAGGGGGAACCGCTGGAACTGATTGCGAAAATTCCACAATTCTTCGCCCACATGAACCCCGAAATCGCACTGATCGGCGGAGTCGGAATCGCTCTCATGTTCGTCTGGCCATGGGTGCAGAAACTGCATGTCGCATTGAAAGCCGTGCCTGCCGCGATGGTAGTGCTCGTGGCGACAGTGCCATTGGGCATGTATTTCGACCTGTTACACAAACACACCTATTCATTCCACGGCCACACCTATGAAGTCGGCGAGACATACCTAGTCAACATGCCCGACCGGGTGTTTGGAATGTTTGACTACATCACAACGCCCGACTTCTCAGCGTTTACCGGCGATTATATGGTACATGCGCTGACTTACGTGTTTCTGTTCTTCGTGATCGGCAGTCTGGAGTCGCTGCTATCGGCCAAGGCGGTGGACGTCATCGATCCGTGGAAACGAAAAACGAATCTTGATCGCGACATGGTGGCGGTTGGAGCAGGTAATCTGGCATGTGCTTGCGTCGGTGGATTGCCAATGATTTCCGAGATCGTCCGAAGCAAAGCGAATATCGACAACGGCGCACGGACGCGATTCGCGAACATGTGGCATGGAATATTCCTGCTGTTGTGCGTAGCGTTGATTCCCACGGTCCTACACCGCATTCCCATCGCAGCCCTGGCCGCCATGTTGATTTACACTGGCTTTCGGCTAACGCATCCCAAGGAATTTCTACACGTCTATCAAATCGGCAAAGAACAGCTCTTGATATTCGTCGCGACGCTCGTCGGCGTTCTGGCGACCGATTTGCTGTGGGGAATCTTGATCGGCATCGGAGTCAAACTACTGATCCACGTCATCAACGGTGTGCCGTTGTGGGCATTGTTCAAGCCCTACCTCGACATAGAGGTCAAAGACGACGATACGGCGGTGATTCGTGCTCGCCACTCGGCCGTGTTCAGCAATTGGATTCTGTTCCGCAGCAAGATTATCCAGCTCGGCTTGGTAGAGCGTCGCAATGTTGTCGTCGACTTTTCACAATGCAAACTGGTCGATCACAGCGTGATGGAAAAAGTACATGAACTGGAACGAGATTTTGAGGATGCGAACTTACATCTCGCAGTCGAAGGGCTCGAAGGCCACAAGGCACTCTCGCATCACGACTTCGCCGCTCGTAAACAAGCAATGACTCGATTGCAACGCGTGACCGTTGTGGCAGACGAATCGTTGGAAGAGTCATTGATCCGTGAATTCGTCAAACTTGGTGCATCAGGTTACACGTCGATTCCTTGTCATGGTGCCGGTCGTCGGTCGCTGGCCGAGGGGGACGGTTCTAGCAGCTTGCAAATCAGACTGGAAGCTGTCGTCTTGCAGGAAGTCGCCGATCAAATTCTCGACTATCTCCGCGCTGAGGTCGCGCCGAACCATCGAATCACCGCTTGCGTCGAAGCGGTCGAAGTGCTTCGCCAGGACAATTTCTAACGGAAACGGCGTATAGTCAAAATATTGAAACGTTCCATTTGTCTTGATTTGACACGGACTTAAGCACGCCACGACAACGAAATCTGGGCCGAGTTGCCCCCCCAATGAATGGCGACTGCCGTGAATTGTGGCCAATTTCCCACCACGGCGCGTAACGGTACCGCAGAACAACACAACACCATGTCGAGAACGAGCCTACGGCTGCAGACCGAGCCGCTCAAGCAGGTAGTTTCTGGCAACGTCATGGCCAGGCGTCCCGACCATTCGCCCCTCAGGTGTAGCGAGGGCTAATACATCTGCTTGAAGGCTTGAGGCGGCATCCATTTGTCAGATCCTCTTCGTGCGTGATTTGAGGTCTTGAGGTTACATCCCCAACTTACTCGATAGCGAGGCGGGCCGGAAAGACGCTTGAAACTCTGGATCGCGTACAAGAAGTGCCAGGCAGTGCATACGGTCAGCTACTGAAGTCCCTGAAGTTGAATCTGGCGTTCAAAGCTCCACGGTACGAATTAAACGACACCAGCGACCAGCCTGGAACATCAATCACCAACCCACTGCCCCCGGCTGTCAGGCTGCATCCGATCTAAGATATCCACAGGCTTCACCAGTGCCGCCCTGGCATCCAGAGCACAATCACACCACCTGTCATTCACCAAGCTGTCTATGGCCCTCTCTGACGGTCGTCGTCATCGCCGATGCCACCTACACACCGGCAGACCTATTGCACGTGTGTCAGGCAGAAGGCATCCCGCTTGGGCGTTAGTCACGGTCATTGATGGTTGGGATGAACTACCCGAAGTCGAACGCAACGAATCGGCGCAATGGGTGGTTGAACAAGTGGAGGGATACTTAGTCGATGTGCGTGACGAAGCCAAGGCGTGCTACCTTGCGAATCTCCAACGGCGTGCTGACAACGAAGCGTTTGGCGGCTTGCCAAGATGGCAGCGGCATTGCTTGAAAGGCTGTGATGAACAGTTGGACGAGGAACTTTGTGACGTGTGCGAAGTACCTCGTGGCTCCACGATTGGCCATTCGGTCGAACATGGGAAACACAAAATGGCCCTTGGATGAAACACGCTGGCGGGCCTTATTCAATGAAAGGCGAAGGCATGAATGCCAAGGTGAATCGAGTGGATGCCTGGCTTGCTCGGTTGAGGGGGACCAATCGACGAATGGCAAAGAAATACGTGCAGTTCATCAGGCAGCCGCAAATAAATTAGATGTTGATTTAATAACGCCGAATCGGCGTGTAGAATAGATGGCAGAAGAGAAATAGTTCTCATCTGCCACAAGCCTGACCGCCGCCACGGCGGCGGTCAGGCATCTTGGTAGCTGCTCACGATGAGTGGCAATTCAAAATCCCCCGTAAGGGTCTGCGGAAGAAATATGCGCTGACCGAAGGAGACAACTGAAAATGATGAACGAACGCAAGTGTAGAAGAAAAGCAAAGACGGCGATCAAGAAGACGGACTGGTTCTGTTTCATGTCGCCACAGATCAGCCTGAACATCAAGCGATCCCTTTTGGGAATTGTGGCGAAGGAATCTGATGTTTCTGACTTTGACGCCGCTGGTGGAATCGCACACCTGTGCTTTCCCCACGTTCAGCGGATTCGGATGCAGGATGTCGGTCAATCGGAAGCATTTGTCACGAAGCCGTTTTCTGCGACTTGGTTTGTGCTTGTTATCGACGGTCAATACTACGTGTCGGATGAAATGTTCTTCCCGTTCGATTAGGCAGCAGTTCGACTCCCAATAGAAATCCATTTACGAAAGGCCAGTAACCATGAAACTCACAAAGCGACTGACGAATTCGCTTGACTGTTATTCCGTTAAGCAGCGGAAGTCTAACTCCCCTGCGAAACACGTCATGACCGGCAAAGTGACCGACTGTGATCCGCTGACGTTTGCGGTCTATGAAGCAGCAATCAAGTCAATCTACCTGTCGTGGGCGTTACATCCCATTTGGCCGGAGATGTGTGAATTGGGGCATGACCGACACTACCAAGCAATTGCCGCTGTCAACGGTTTCAAGCTCCCTGATGCTGACGTTGTAGATGACAGCAAGAGAGAAAAAATCGGCAGGCGTGCCGCTGCCGACCATTTGTATTTTGTTTCATTGATAAGTAAGGCCGGGTTGTTTCACAGCTTGATTGATTAGAGATGCGAATGAAGTACCCGTGTTTTTGTTTCAAAGTGCCAGACATCACGGGTAAAATGTCTTGGTAGAAGGACGAACAGTCGTCATCTGCCACAGCCCTACCGCCGCCACGGCGGCGGTAGGGCATCTAGGTAGCCGCTTGTGTAGAGCGGTGAAACAAAAATCACCGCAAGGGCATTCGCTGCCGATATGCGCTGACTCAGGACAAACCAACGGAGAATAATTATGCGAAAACGAATCGAAACCTTTCTTGTCAACGACGGGCGGTCAATTCGCCGTCTGTCGAAGGACAGGCCGAACGAAGAAAACTCCGCTCCGGCATTTTGTAAAACACTTGTTGAACTGTTGAAGAGAAATGGCGGCGTGATGACGCAGCAAGAGATTGAGGCGGCATTCTTAAAGAACTACGGGAAAACATTTGGGCCGGATGATCTTCGCCCAATTCCCGTCGCAAAGACGGGGAAAACCCGTCCCAAGTGGAAGAACACGCTTGATTGGGCCAAGGTGCTGGGACGCAAGAAAGGTCTACTGGTGACAGGTTCAAAGACGGTTCAGAAGAAGAGAGTCACCTACGTGCTTGCTTAATGATTCAGCGGCATTATCTGAAAGCTCCTTAAGCCCGTCTAGGTTAATTTTCCCCTCGTATTTACTTAAGCTTTCTGCCGCAGAGTCCGAGAGTTGCGAAAGTTTGTGGAGACAAAGCCCCTCTTTACCCCCACCTTTATGTTTGCTGAGGCTTTCGGCCACCCCGTCTGAGATTTCAGTTAGCCCGCTGACATCAAGTTCACCTACGTGTTTGCTTAAAAACTCAGCTGCGGTGTCTGAGAGTTTAGTAAGACCCAAGAGATGAAG
>JABJJO010000039.1 GCA_018660825.1 Planctomycetaceae bacterium
ACTCCGCAAGACGATCAATCTGGCACAGCAACAGTCACGGTAACCGTCACCGATGGCGGACTCGATGGGAACCTCGCTACGCCCGAAGATAACGCCAGCCTGACGACTTCTTTTGATGTCATCGTAAGTCCGGTTAATGATGCTCCTACTATCGCCGCTATTGCCGACCTAGAACTCGTGGAAAATGCTACCTCGCAAGTCGTGCAGCTTGCGGGGATTACCGCTGGGGCTAATGAAACCCAAGAAATTCTGATTACCGCCACGAGCAGCAATCCTGCGTTAATGGACAACCCCGTTGTCAGCTACACCTCGGACAGTGCTACCGGATCGATTGCATTTCAACCCATCGCAAACACGGGCGGCCAAACAACAATTACCGTTACCGTCACCGATGCCGGTCTCGACGGTGACATCACCACCAGCGGCGACAATGCAACAACTTCAAGTTCGTTTGTGGTTACCATCAACAACACCAATGCGATTCCAACAATCAATTCCATTTCAAACATCACGACGATTGAAGATGGCGTTACACAGCAAATAGCCTTGACGGGTATTACTGCGGGGCCCAACGAATCCCAACCGCTACAAATCAGAGCCAGTAGTGACAATAACACATTGATTGCCGATCCACTTGTCACATACGTATCGGATCAGTCCACCGGTCACATAACTTTTACCCCACTAACTAATCAATTTGGCAATGCAACGATCACAGTCGAAGTCACTGACGGCGGCCTCGACGGCAACCTCGGCACATCCAACGACAATGCAAGCACAACGGTCGCTTTTCAAATAACAGTCACCGCAGAAAACGACGTTCCGACTATCAACGCGTTAGGTGATCGAACTATTAACGAAGACGCAAGCCTACAAACCGTTGTATTATCGGGAATATCTTCCGGCGGAGGCGAGTCACAACCACTAGGGGTTACCGTATCGAGCAATAACACCGATCTCATTGGACAACCCATCCTAAGTTATGCCTCGCCAGATTCTACGGGAACTCTTGAATTCACACCAGCGGCGAATCACAGTGGCATAGCGACGATTACCGTGACCGTCACCGATGGAGGTCTGGATGCCAATCTATCAACCACTGACGATAACGCAGTTACAACCGAGTCTTTTGACGTCGAAGTCATCGCCATTAATGATCCGCCGACCATTGACCCGGTCGACGATGTGACTGTTACGGAAGATTCCGCCACATTCACCATAGATCTGAGCGGCATCACTGCGGGACTAGGCGAAATGCAACCGTTGTCCGTCACGATCTCATCCGATAACGCCAATATATTCTCGACCGTCACCCTCGATTACCTCTCCGCCGAATCAATCGGCACCATTCGCCTCACACCATCGCCCGAAGCGAGCGGAACCGCTACGTTCACATTAACCGTTTCCGATGGCGGCTTGGACAATGATCTGTCGACCACCGCAGACAATGCTTCCGTTTCGGAAATATTTGATGTTTCCATCACGCCGGCATTCCCTTGGCACAACTACAATCTCCCGTTGGACGTTAACGGAGATAACGCAGCATCCCCAATCGATGTGTTGTTAATTATTCAGGAAATCAATCGCAACGGTAGTTATGAATTGCCAACCCCTCGAAGTGAGTTAGTACCCCCATTTTATGACGTAGATCGGGACGGATGGATTACACCTAGTGACGCTCTGCATATCATCAACTATCTAAACTTCAATGAACATCAAGTCGCATTTAGCTTCGATTTTACCGACCTCAATGGAACGCCCATAGCGTCTGTGGAAACTGGTTCCTTTTTCCTAGTTGGCTTGTATACAGAGGATCTTAGTCCAGTTCCTAACGGTGTCTATTCCGCTTACATCGATATGTTATATGATGCGAGTTTAATGCGACTAGTGAGCGGACCTGCGTTCGTAACGCCTTTCGTCAACGGACAATCAGGGAACACAACTGACCCTGGAATCATCGACGAGTGGGGGTCATTTTCCGGTCTCCAACCAACCGGCAGCGGACGACAACTCGTGTCAACTGTCCAGTTCCTAGCAACCGCCGCCGGCAGCAGTTTGGTTGGCAGTGGACGAGCGGACATTTCCCCCCTTCACGATGTTCTCGTTTACGGCAGCAACGCCACGGTCATGCCCGAACTGATAGAATTTGGCAGCCTGACAATTACTATCACCGATACCCCCGCCGGAGCAGAGGGTGAGGGGTCACTGGATCTTCCTTATAGCGATGAACTCGAAGGCACGTTGGATTTGCTCTTTAGCAGTTAGAGGGAAACCACGCTGAAGTGAGTTAGTTCAGACCTTCAATATTGATCCCGGTTCGCGTTAATTCTCGCTATTACCTTTTTCGTTTGTGCTAAAATGCATTAACACAAATACGAACAAAGGACACCACCATGCGTTTCAGTCTGCTCGCAGTCTTACTTTTAGTAATATCCCAAACGTTCACGCACGCCGCGGACCCACCCGCTAAATATGTACTGGTTATCGGTGTCGACGGACTGCGTCCGGATGCGTTGCAGAAGGCCACGACACCTAATTTTGACAAACTATCACGGAACGGTGCGACCTCCTATACCTGTCAGATCCTTGGAACTCGTTACAAAAAAAACGATACCATCAGCGGTCCTGGTTGGTCAAGCTTTCTAACGGGTGTCTGGGCCGATAAACACGGTGTGCATGACAATTCCTTCAAAGGGAAAAAGTTTGGCGAATATCCTCATTTTTTTGCACGTGTCAAGTCCCAATTCCCAACCTACAAAACGGCACATTTTGTAGATTGGGCACCAATTGATGATCATGTCGTTTCCCATGCGGATTTCCATAACGGTTACAAGGCGCACCAACCAAGCGACTTGGGCGCCAAGGATAAAGCCATCGCCGCAGATGCTTCAAAGCTCATTGCCGACAAAGACTACCGAGTGATCGTTGCCTATTTCGGCAACTGTGATTCCGCCGGACACGGAAAGGGTTTTCACCCTAGCGTCCCAACGTATATTTCAGCAATCGAAGCAGTCGATGGTCACATCGGCACATTACTTACTGCAATAGCATCCCGCACCAACTACAAACAGGAAGACTGGCTTATTCTTTTATCTGCGGATCACGGCGGCAAAGGCACTGGGCACTCAAGCGGTCACAACGTTCCGGAGATCCTGACAACACCGTTCATCGTGAGTGGCAATAATGTTAAGCGGGGTCCCATCAAGGAACAAGTCTATGTTGTTGATATACCGACAACCGCATTACACCATCTTGGCGTCGACATTGCTGCCGACTGGAAGTTAGACGGCAAGGTAATTGGATTAAGATAGAATCTTACATATGACACGTCGCGCCACAATCTCTGCCTCCCTCTTGTTGGTGCTGTCCGTTCCTTTGCAGGCAATCGATTTTAATGAGGAAATTGCTCCGTTAATCGTTCGTCGCTGCCTGGAATGCCATAACTCTACCGACGCCCAAGGCGGCTTGGACTTAACTTCACTCAAATCAGCGATTGCCGGTGGCGACAGTAAATCCTCCATTCAGTCACCAATTGAAAACAACTTTATCCTGCAACGCATCATGGACGGTGAAATGCCGCCTGAGATAAAAGGGATACCGCAACCACTGCCAGCGGCCGAACTAGCGATCCTAACCAAATGGATTTCCGCGGGTGCAAATTGGCCCCAAGATCGTCAGCTTGATTTATACGACGCAACTACCGAATCCCACGCCGGCCGAGACTGGTGGTCCCTTCGCCCGGTCACGAAGCCCCAAATACCATCAACGGGATCCGCCTCTTTTAAAAAGGACAACGCCATTGACGCCTTTATAGCGGCGCGTCTAACTGCGAACAGTCTGACCGCAGCTCCACCGGCAGACAAACGAACCCTGTTACGGCGCTTGTATTACGACGTCACTGGTCTACCGCCTAAGCCTTCGGCGATAACAGCATATATTGCTAACAATGACGCCAACGCTTACGAAACGGAAGTTAACAAACTGTTGGCAACGCATCATTTTGGTCAGCGTTGGGCACGCTATTGGTTGGACCTCATTCGCTTCGCAGACACCTGCGGTTACGAACGCGATCAGTTAAAACCCAACATTTGGAAATATCGCGACTGGGTCATCGATGCTCTCAACGCTGACATGCCTTACGACCGCTTTGTCCGAGATCAGCTTGCTGGTGACGAAGTTCACTATCGTGACGAACAGTCAGTAATTGCTACCGGCATGATCCGCGCGGGAACTTGGAACGACGAACCCAATGACCCCGCCGACTATGTTTACACGCGTTTGGAAGACATGGTACATACGACTACTTCAGCCTTCCTCGGCCTCACCGTTAAATGCGCTCGCTGTCACAATCACAAATTTGATCCGATTCCCCAAACGGACTACTATCGCACCGCCGCCCTTTTTTGGCCCGGTTACATGGGTCAGGCAAATCTTGGAGGTCCTTCAGTCGAACAACTCGGTTACGACGCCTTCGGTTGGACAGACCGTAACAACGCTCCTGAAGATCTGCGTTTGTTAATAAAGGGCGAACGACATCGCCCAGCGGACGTCATACAACCAGGCCCCCTATCCGCCATCAGCAACCTAGACAAGCCATTTACTGCGCCGGAACCTGGTGCAAGCACTACATATCGTCGATTACAATTCGCCAACTGGATAACGGACACTCAAAATCCGCTGACCGCTCGAGTCATGGTCAATCGCATTTGGCAGCACTACCTCGGTGAGGGACTTGTTCGCACGCCCAATAACTTCGGTTTCAAAGGCGCACCGCCAACCCACCCACAACTACTCGACTACCTAGCGAGTGAACTTGTTTCCGGGCAATGGAAGATGAAACGAATCCACAAACTGATTCTCATGTCAGCGACGTATCAACAAGCGTCAACGCATCCCCAACAAGTGAATTATAATCAAACTGACTTTTTAAATCGCTACTGGTGGCGCGCGAATCGCAAACGATTAGATGCCGAAGCTCTGCGTGACACGCTGCTGAATATCAACGGGTCGCTAGATACCAAACTTGGTGGTCCCGCGTTCTACCCCAAAATGGCGCCGGACGCGCTCGAAGGGCTTTCTCGCAAGGCTTCCGCTTGGCCAACGTCACCGCTACAAGAGCGGGTACGACGAAGTATCTACATGATATCCAAACGCGCCCAACTCTTGCCACTCATGACGACGTTTGACTTTGCTGAAACCACACTTCCCTGCGCACGCCGAGAAAGCACTATTGTCGCCCCGCAAGCATTGGCTTTATTAAACAATCACTTCGTACATAGCCAAAGCGAAGCACTAGCCGAGCGAATAACTGACGAGCATCCGGCAGATATTCCCGCTCAAATCTCGCGATTATGGAATCTCGCATATTCTCGAAATCCTACCAAATCCGAATTGGCCGCAGCAAAACAGCATGTTTTAAAACAATCACTTCATTTTGCCAACCAGCAGAACGCCGATGAAGCAAACCACAATCCCCTCCCCAGCGAGGAATTATTGACAAAAATGTCACAGGCCAACCTAGGGCTATGGCTGCGGGCCGACAAAGGGGTGCAACTGGACAAACAAGGACGAGTGATGTTTTGGCGAGACCAATCTCCAAATGCAACTGATCATTTGCATAAACACGACGCATCCCAAGCGACCCTAGCGAATCGTCCTGCGTTTCAATCCCAGGGCGTCCACGGAAAGCCAGCCATCAATTTCGACGGGAAGGACGACTTCCTCAATATTGCCGGTCAGGTTATTTGGAAACCCCATTTTAGTATCTTTGCGGTCGTTTCCCAGAGTTCAACCGGGGCCATTTCTCGTGAGATCATCTCAAACTGGCATCGCCGTGGCCGGTCAACTAACTCCGTTTTTCTCGGAACTACAGGCACCCACAAGGTTCGAGTAAGTGACGCGTTTAGTCCGGCCGGCACCCTAAAGGAACCCAACGACCCGTTTATTCTAACCGCCATTAACGGCGCTATTCAAACCGCAACGTATCAGAATTCAACACTCCTAGCCACGCAAGCAAGCCTTGCTCCACGAGTTCTATCAGCCCCTTACGTGCTCGGGACCCAGGGTAACTACGGCAGCGAATATTGGCAGGGTAACATAGCGGAGTTGCTAATATTTGACCGTCCTCTTAACGAAGAGGATCGCGACTCGGTTTGGTCCTACCTACTAGCCAAATATCAATTGTTAAGCGGTAGGCCTCGGAAAACGTCTGACCAACTTGCGCTGGCTTCATTATGCCACGTGGTTCTCAACACCAACGAATTTATTTTTATCGATTAGGCTGCGACCAAATGAACCACCAAAAACAACTATTTCCCTGCGGCCGAACGCGCAGAGAATTCGTCTGGGAAATGGGTGGTGGATTTGCCGGTTTAGCGTTGGCCTCGCTCCTAGAGTCTGACAACTTTTTTGATAAACAGGCAGCCGCGGCAGATATCACAAACCCGCTATCGGCACGAAAACCGCACCTCCCTTCAAAAGTGAAAAGTTGCATTTTTTTGATGATGAACGGTGCACCGAGTCAAGTTGATACATTCGACTACAAACCAGCGCTTAACAAATATGCTGGGCAGCCGCTGCCCAGCAATAAATCGTACATCAACTCTGGCGGACGAAAAGTGGGATTTCTCACACCTAATTTTCGACCCTTTCGCGCTGGTGGTAAAAGCGGCCAACTTATTTCAGACTATTTCCCAGGGATTCGTAAGCATGCCGATAAACTAGCCATCATTAAATCGTGCCATGGTGACAGTCACGCCCACGGCTCCGCGTTGGTAGCCATGAACACCGGCAGTTCATTTATAGGGCGGCCTTCACTGGGAAGTTGGTCTGTCTATGGCTTGGGCACTGAAAACACGAGCCTTCCCGGATATGTGGTAATGATGGATAAACGCGGCGGACCCATTTCCGGACAACCTAATTACTCGAGCGGATTTATGCCCTCCACCTTTCAAGGCACATTGTTCCGACCCGTGGGTAACCCAATTTTAGATCTCAAGCGGCCACCACATATCGACGAACAGGCTCAGCGCAATCAACTCGATCTGCTCGCTAAACTAAATGACAAACACCTACAGCAACACCCAGAAGGCGCCGATCTCGCCTCACGCATTCAATCCTATGAGCTAGCATTTCGCATGCAATCACAAGCCCCTGAAGCGGTTGACTTGAGTCGTGAATCGCAAAGCACGTTGGACGCTTATGGAATCGACAAACAGCCGACGGACGAATTTGGGCGAAATTGCTTAGTTGCTCGCCGCTTAGTCCAACGCGGCGTACGATTTATCCAACTCTATTCCGGCGGCGGGCATCTTGCCGATACTTGGGATGCACACGTCAGTATCGAAAAAAACCACGGCCAACACGCAGCCGAAATAGACCAACCTATTGACGCCCTATTAACCGACTTAGAACAGCGAGGACTTCTCGATTCAACACTAATCGTGTGGGGTGGTGAATTCGGTCGTATGCCGTTTAGTGAGGGGAAAAATGCTCCAGGTAGGAATCACAACCCTTACGGCTTTACGATGTGGATGGCCGGCGGGGGCGTGAAAGGTGGTATTAGCTACGGTGAGACGGACGATTTTGGCTTCGAAGCAGTCACTGACCGCGCACATGTGCATGACATCCATGCTACCATTCTGTATCTAATGGGCCTCGACCATGAACGTCTCACCTATTTCCATCAAGGTAGAGAGGAAAGTTTGACGGATGTCCATGGCAATGTCATAACCGCAATCTGCTCGTAGTGACGATTTTCGAAATCATTCACCTAAAATTCGCCGCATCTGGTGACTTTACCGTTTGTTTCTCTAGACAAGCAGTGAATAATACCGATATCATATAGATTGTGGGAAGTGTCCTTCCTGCACAAACTACATTTACACTTAGGAGCATCATGCTATGAAACGCGTATCTAGCTTGGCAGCAATACTGTTATTAACCGTTGCCTTTATGGGTTGTGGAACCGAAGGAACACCGGCACCTATAGAAACCAACAATGAAACAAGCCAAACAGAACTTGATTTGAATCAAGTATCCTTTGGCATTGAAGGCATGACGTGAGCGACCGCTTGCGTTGGCGCTGTCAATGACGCGCTAGCTCAGGTACCGGGTGTATCTGAAGCCAAAGTCGATTTTGATAATAAAGTTGTGATCATTACCAAAGGTGATGGCTATGACGACAATGATGTAGTTGCCGCTGTAAGTGGAGCCGGTGATTTTACCGCCACCAAGAAATAATAGCACGCGCCACACCAGTACCAAGGGGATGGAGTCTTTCAAAGGATTCCATCCCTTTTTCATGTAGCGTTTTGCTCGGGTCACCGTCCTCGAACCGTTGGAAGAGGGCAGGCGACCTCACCCCGTTGGTATAATCGCGATTCCACTTGGAACACATCTCCCCAACTTCTCTGTTGAAAGAAACCGATTCATGCGTTGCCAGCGAGTAGTCGATATTTCTCTTGTTCTTTGTCTAATCTTTTTCGCACAATCCACCCATCAAGCACGTGGACAGACGAAACCTTTGAACATCCTCTTCATTGCAGTGGATGACTTACGACCAGAACTGGGGTGCTATGGGTCCGATTATGCAGACACACCCTCCATTGACGCGTTAGCTCGTTCGTCGACATTGTTTGTCAACCACTTTGTCCAAGTCCCCACTTGTGGCGCATCGCGGTACGCTCTACTCACTGGTAGAAGTCCATTGCAATCCGGTGTAACCCGCAGCAACGGCGCGTTGTATGGTGGCGCTACGGCGATTTCCAAAACAGAGCTTGCTGTCGCACAAACGCTGCCGGAACTTTTCCGCCGCAGCGGTTACCAAACGACCTGCATTGGAAAGATCTCCCACACCGCCGATGGCCGCGTATACCAATACAACGGCGCCGGTGACGGGCGACCCGAATTGCCGCATGCGTGGGATGACCTTCCCACGCCTTTTGGTGCGTGGAAACGGGGATGGGGAATTTTCTTTGCGTATAACAATGGCCATCACCGCGAAGACGGGCAGGGGCATAAGGATGTTATGCAGTTTGAAGCTGTTGAGGATGCCGACTTGCCCGATGGCTTGTTGGCGGAAACCGCCATCACTCGATTAGCCCAATACAGCAAAAGTTCACAACCGTTTTTTTTGGGTCTGGGGTTCTTTAAACCCCACCTTCCGTTTGTGGCCACCAAAGGCGACTGGGATGCATTTGCTGACGTCCAAATTCCTCCACCTCCCTATCCGAACAAACCCGCTAGCAAACACTATCACGGTAGCGGTGAATTTTTTAAATATACGTTTCCATTCTCCAAAACGAGACCGCTCGATGACCGGAAAATCCATGATTTACGCCGGGCATATCTTGCCTGCGTGCGCTATACCGATCGCCAAGTAGGTAAGGTACTTTTGGCGCTTAAACAATATGGATTGGCCGACAACACCATAGTCGTCCTGTGGGGTGATCACGGATGGAATTTGGGTGATAGTCACATGTGGGCTAAACACGCCCCGTTCGAACGGGCCGTCCGCAGCCCGTTGATAATTAACGTCCCAGGCGTGACGTCCGGCAAAACAAGCACGTCGTTAGTGGAGACCATCGACATTTACCCCACACTTCTTGCGCTCGCAAAACCAACATTCCAGCAAACCCAGCACCAACTGGACGGGAAGGACATGACACCGATCCTCAGAAATCCGACGGCGACGGTTCGCGAGGCAGCGTTAAGTTTCTGGGGTAAGGCCGTCAGTGTGAGAACGGACCGTTTTCGGTTGATTACATCCAAGGTCGACGGGCATTACACGAATTTCGAACTGTTTGATGAAACCACTGGTTTTGATCCGGTTCGAAACCTGGCGAATGAGAACATGCCCGTCGTCCAACAATTATTAGGGCATATACCTGACAATTAGGATCAGCGGAACATCGCCGAGTATATCACGGAAAATTGGGGACCCTTCAACCTGCAAAGATTCGTTACAATAAACTTAGATTAGTCGTTAACAATACAGAGGAATAACACAGATGAGATCGTTGATAAATTCCTCGGAGGTTAAATGCCAATCGTGTTTCTTTGTAGTTATGTTTTTCATTGGCACGTTCCTTCCTAGTCTCTACCCCCAGTCCACAGCAGCGGAGTTTAAGAAACCGTACAACGTGCTATTCATAATCTCTGATGATCTTACCTATACGGCACTGTCCTGTTATGGAAACAACGTTTGTCACACTCCCAATATCGATGCGATAGCAGCTACGGGCACTCGCTTTACTCGAGCCTATTGCCAAGGCACCTATTGCGGACCGTCCCGCGCGTCATTCATGTCAGGGTATTACCCTCATGCTACGGGAATGTTGGGTTACAAAACTCCGCGACCGGCCATCGGTGATCGAGCCATGTGGGCCGAGCACTTCAAGGACAATGGCTTTTACACCGCTCGCGTTTCCAAAATCTTCCATATGGGAGTGCCTGGTGGAATAGAAGCCGGGACGGACGGGGCGGATGATCCGCGCTGTTGGACCGAGCGGTTTAATAGCCAAGGCCCCGAGTGGAAAGCGCCAGGTCTGGGTTGGACACTAGAGGGCAACCCGGACGACAGGTTACCCGTGAAGGGCGGCAACACATTCGTTGTGGTGGAAGCTGATGGTGGCGATCTTGCCCACTCCGACGGCCGAACGGCGGCCAAAGCGTGCGAGATTATCGCGGCACATAAAGACGATTCATTTTTCTTGGGTGTCGGCTTCGTGCGGCCCCATGTTCCGTTCGTCGCGCCCAAGAAATATTACGAACCGTATCCATATTCCGAAATGTTGTTGCCGGAAAAAGTGTCCGGCGATTGGGACGATATACCGGCCGCGGGAATCAACTACAAGACTAGCAAAAATATGCAAATGAACGTTCCCAAACAACGTAAAGCAGTGGGCGGGTATTACGCATCAGTCGCCTATATGGATGCGCAGGTCGGTAAGGTGATGACCGCATTGAAAAAAGCCGGCATCGAAGATCGAACGATTGTCATTTTCACAAGCGACCATGGATACCATCTTGGTGAACACGATTTCTGGGCCAAGGTGAGTTTGCATGAAGAATCAGTCCGTGTGCCCTTGATAATCAGCGTCCCAGGAAAAAAACCCGCCATCTGTAACTCATTCATTGAACTGCTTGACCTCTACCCGACTTTATCGAGCCTCTGTGGCTTAGAAGTGCCGAACCGCCTGCAGGGCAAGGACATTTCGGGAATGCTTAGTGATCCAACTCTGCAAGTACGTAAAACAGCGTTTACGGTCAACGGCCGTGGCTTTTTGTTGCGCGATCAAGATTGGGCTTATATTCAATACGCGGAAGATGCATCGAAGGGAATTGAATTGTTCGACATGCATCAGGACCCACAGCAGTACACCAACTTAGCCGGCGATCAAAAATATGCCAAAATCGTCACAGGATTCAAAGAACAGCTCAAGGCAAAACTCGCGGCAGTGCGTGACAACGATCTGTAGGGGTATCCCCTTGTCGGCAAGCGGCAGAACAATTCGGTACCGTAGCCAACGAGGGTGCTAATTTGGCCGCACGCGGCAAGTTCAATTGGACATCATCACCCACCACCCTAGCGTCGAATACACTGATCGAATAATCCTCTTGCTGCATCGATTCACCCGTCTCCAAACTGAAGGTCTTCTTGTGCATTGGACAAGCGATCTTGGCAACGCCATTTTGATCACCAAGTATACCTCGTGACAAAACGAATGAACGCTTGTGCGGACACATGTTTTGACATGCATACCATCGGTCACCCTCGGCTGACTGAAAGATCGCAAGCTGCACGTCGCCATACTTAACCACCGCGCCGGCATCAAGTGGAAAGTCCCATTTCTTACCCACCGTCACCCAAGACATCTCACCCGGGATTTCAATGGACTCAACGAGCGGCAACTCCAACGGATTTTTTTGCCAATCATCCGGACGATTTTGGCCCCGTTGAGTAATGATTTCTATTCCTAGTTCATTGTCGTCGCTGTTGACAAATTGCTTGAACCACTTTCGCTTTTTCGGATCATTGACCACCGTGGCCCACTCACATTGGTACGTGTCAATTAGAAACTTCATCTGCTCTTCAAGCTCGTCAACAATTCCCAGAGAATCTTCAATCACCACTTTTCTCAAGTACTCGACACCGCCGTCCAGGCCCTGTATCCATATCGACGTCCGGGTCAATTTATCAGCGGTTTGGATATAGTACATCAGGAAACGATCGAGGTATCGTATTGCTGTCGCTTCGTCTAAATCAGTGGCCAGTAAGTCTGCGTGTCGCGGGGTGGCGCCACCATTGCCACCCACATACAGGTTGTACCCATTTTCCGTTGCAATCAGTCCAAAATCTTTGCTTTGTGCTTCTGCGCATTCGCGCGTACACCCCGATACGCCCCCCTTAAGTTTATGCGGCGAGCGAATTCCTCGATATCGTTTTTCGATGCGAATCGCTAAGCCCACACTATCCTGCACTCCGTATCGGCACCACGTCGTTCCGACACAACTTTTCACTGTTCGCAACGATTTCCCATAAGCATGCCCGCTCTCAAAACCGGCAGCCACAAGTTCTTCCCAAATATCCGGCAATTGATGTCCCTCGGCCCCAAACAGATCGATTCGCTGTCCTCCCGTTATCTTGGTGTAGAGTTTATATTTTTTGGCTACCTGGCCCAGCACAATGAGTTTATCTGGCGTTATTTCACCGCCGGGAACTCGCGGAACAATTGAAAACAGACCGCCGCGTTGCATATTGGCGAGAAAACGATCGTTAGTGTCGAGCAACGCCGAGTGGTCTAATACGTGCTCATTCCAGAGGCTGGCAAAGATCGAAGCAGCCGTCGGTTTGCATACTTCGCACCCGACCGCAGCGCCGGAGCCACACTCGCTCAACAACTTCTCAAAGGTTTTGATGCCCTTGATTTTCGAAATCTCCATTAACTCTTGTCGCGAATACTCAAAATGATCACAGAGTGTGTTGCTGACGACCGCGCCCATTGCTGACAATTGGGCATTGACGATGCTCTCAACCGCCGGGACACATCCACCACAACCAGCACCGGCCGATGTACATTCTTTAACATCCGACGCTGAGCGAGCCTTTTCCGTGGAAATGGCGTTTTTGATGTCACGTTGTGTAACATTGTTACACAAACAAATCGTGCATGAATCGGCGTCGCCGTCAACAGAACTACTGTCATTTGATTGTTTACCAAGCATCACTTCTTGCGGCGTCAACGCCAATGCTACATCCGACTGATACAACAATACTAATTTATTAAAATCCGATACGTTGCCCACCAGAATACCGCCTAGCAACTTTGTTGTGTCTGCGGAAAAGAACAATTTACGATAGACCCCGGCAAACGGATCTTCATAGACTAGTGATCGTACATCATTTTGATGACCATCAATTTCACCGAAGCTAGCGACGTCCACACCCAACAACTTGAGTTTGGTCGACAATTCGCTACCATGATATCCGCCTGCCTTACCGCATAAGTGTCTCGCGGCCACCTCGGCCATTTCGTACCCTGGTCGCACCAAGCCATACACCATCCCCGCGTGTTCTGCCACTTCGCCAATCGCATAAATATTCGGATCACTAGATTGCAGATTGTCGTTGACAACCACACCTCCGCGTTGACCAACCATCAATGAACAATCTCGCGCAAGTTCATCTCGAGGTCGAATCCCCGCCGATACGATAACCATATCGACATCGATCGACGGCTTATCCACGAATTGCAACCCCGTTACTCGACCATTCCCCAACACTGCCGACGTCGCGTGACCAAGATGAACAGTCAGACCAAGTTTATTAATCTTATCAACCAAATGTCGAGACCCAGCATCATCTAACTGTCGGGGCATCAATCGGGGAGCAAACTCGATAATTTCCGTATTTAACCCTAAGTCATTGACCGCCCGCGCTGCCTCTAAACCCAATAAGCCGCCGCCTATTACCGCCGCGGTTTTTTTGCCTTTGGAATACTCGACCAACTCCTGCAGATCTTCAATCGTTCGATATGCAAATACTCCTTCTTTGTCCATCCCCGGAACCGGTGGAACAAAAGGTGACGAACCTGTCGCGAGTACTACTCGGTCATAAGAAATTTCAACCCCGCTGCTGGACAATACGATCTGTTTTTGCCGGTCTATTTTTATCGCTTTAATCCCGATAAATAACCTGATACCGTTGTCGCGGTACCATTGCTCACTGGTCAACATTAAATTTTCAGGGTCTCTCGTATCAAAGAATCGAGTTAAGCCCACGCGATCATAAGCCACTCGTGGTTCCTCGCAAAAGGTCACGATCTCGAACCGGTCTCTCTCGTTCATGCCAATCAACTTCTGGCAAAAATGGTGGCCGACCATTCCGTTTCCGATCACGACAATTTTTTGTCTCGCTGGCGGTTTATGGGGTTCACTATTGATGTTTGATTCGATCATTTTACTAATCCTAGAGATCCCTGAGAAATACTGATATTACTTTTCGTCTTGGTGATCGATTTCATCGCTTCCCGTTCCGCTTCTGGTGAAAATCGTATCGCCAGCGCAAAAACCGAACAGGCAATCACACACAATCCCAGTAGCAAGAATATTTGAGGCCATTGCGTGACCTCCTGTTTAAACATAAACCCAACAATCACCGCTCCGGCGTTACCTCCGGCCCCCACAATTCCAGCCACGGTGCCCACGGACTTGGTCTTGATAAACGGAACGACCGCAAACGTCGCCCCGTTTGCCATTTGGACAAAGAGGCCAAAGCACAACAAGGCTCCCAAAGCAAAGCCAACAATTCGCATTTGTGAAAAGCACATCAAAGCGATGCCTTCCAGAAACAGCGCACTGAACAACCACATTACCCGACCGCGTAAGCCCCACCGCAGGCCGCATCGATCGCCGAGCATTCCGCCGGTCGTCCTGGCGAACAGATTTAACAAGCCGTAAGAACCTGCAATCAGTCCGGCCTGTGACAACGACAGATTAAAAGTTTCGCCAAAATACAGCGCACCAATGTTGATCATGGTTAGTTCAACGCCAAAGCAACACCCGTATATCAAAAACAAAACCCAGACCCGCGGGTCCGAGACAACTTTCCGCAACACTTGTGCGCCATCTACCGATTTCTTATCGACCTCAAACCGTCGTAATTCCGTAAAATTTCCGTCGGGAGCGTCTTGTGTTAGGAAGTAGTAAGCGATTCCTGCGATTACGCAAAACACGCCAGCAATCACCATTACCAATCTCCAACTTAATGACTCGCTTAGTCCGCAGGCTCCAGTCAACACGCCAAACGCCAGCGGCATAACCATATTCGCAACCCCGCCTCCAAGATTGCCCCACCCAGCCGAGGTGGCGTTGGCGGTACCCACGATGTTCGGCGCAAACATAATCGTCGTGTGGTATTGGGTGATTACAAAAGATGCACCAATCGCACCGATCAGCAGTCGAAATATCAAAAACGACACGTAACCATTGCTTAAAGCGATGCCAAATACTGGAATAGACCCCAACACCAATAACCAACTGTAGGTTAAGCGAGGGCCAATTTGGTCACAAACCCATCCCATCAAAAAGCGAGCTAAAACGGTAATGCCAACCGAAGCGATAACCGTATTGCCGACCTGGCTAGCGGTCAGTGAGAATTCACGTTTGATGACTAGCATCAAAGGCGCGATGCCGAACCACGCAAAGAAGCATAGAAAAAAGGCTATCCACGACAAATGAAATACGCGAATCTGGGGCTTTGTAAATTTTAATAGGTCTCGCCATAGTACTGGCGATTGATTCTCAATCTGCATCTTCGTAGTGTTCTATTTCTTATGTAAGTTACCAAGTGGTCGCAACAAAGATGCTACGTCGCCTGTCGTCTTCGCGTTATGGGCCAACAATTCTGCGGCCTGTTCTCTCGAACAACGGTGCATTAGTGCAAACAGCGTGCCAAGTATTCCCTGGCTGGGTACTTAACACTAGATCAAAAAACCAGAAACCGCACGCCGAAGGACAATGGACGCGGTTTGATACACAATTTGAAACGCTCAAAATGGTATCGAGACAGCATCATCTGGGTCCTCTAAGACGGTCCGAGAAATACGGTAACAGACCCCACTACAAACTCACGAATACTATTGAGATCCCCGCCTTGGATAAAATTGATTAGAAACATTTGCACTTAATCTGAACAACCGTGCCCTTTATTTAGGCACGCTCGGATCTTTAACAAACTGAAACCATGTTCCTCCGCGTTTCAATAACCGTACTTGTTACCGTATTACCGCCATATGGCTCACGACTAAATGGACAATCCGGTAATTACCCATCAGTTGACTCGATGTGGTACGAGGTTTGCATACTTAGATCCGGACCGGCCGACAATTTTCCAATACCAACCAAAGTAAACATGCCTTCGTCTCCCTCCGACTTCGTTGCCAGCTTGATAAGTGCACAACAATCGCTCACCGCCGTGGAATTTTTTGGCCAGCGGGTTGCGGAAACGACCGCAGCCTTACACGGTCAATATTATACGGATTTGATTCCGTTAGACTCTCCGCAAGAGGGCCAGCAGTACGCTTTCGAAGTGGACCTCGACAAGTGCACAGGTTGCAAGTCATGCGTGGCAGCCTGCCATTCACTCAATGGACTCGACGACAGCGAAGCCTGGCGCAAAGTAGGCTCACTGGTGGGTGGCACCACCGAATTACCTGTTTTGCAGCACGTAACCACTGCCTGTCACCATTGTCTCGAACCTGCCTGCGCGGACGGCTGTCCCGTAAACGCATATGAAAAACTTCCGGAAACTGGAATAGTTGTACATTTGGACGATCAATGTATTGGTTGTCAGTACTGCCTGTTTACCTGCCCCTACGGAGTGCCCACCTATAATCCCGACAAGGGAATCGTGCGTAAATGCGATATGTGCCACGATCGTCTACTAGCGAATGAGGCACCAGCATGCGTACAAGCCTGCCCGCAACACGCGATTCGCATTGTCATATCCGAGGAAGCGGATACTATCGCCAATGCCCAAGCCAATCAGTTTTTGCCCACCGCACCGGCACCAGACTATACTCTGCCCACGACACACTACAAAACAACCAAACCGCTCCCTCGAAACCTCCTTGCCGCGGATTTCTACGTCGGTAGACCTCAACACGCCCATTGGCCACTAGTTACGATGCTGATACTGACCCAACTCTCGGTGGGAACATTTGTGATGCTACACTCTTTCAGTTGGATGCTAGTACTGTTAGGCGCATCAGCAAACACCGTGCGCAACCATAACGCATTAATTGATCAAATGGGAGAATGGCCCGTGATCATGACACTAACGCTGGGAATGCTAGGGCTCATCTCTTCCGTACAACATCTCGGTCGTCCGTTGTTTGCTTTTCGGTCGATTCTGGGAATACGGCGTTCTTGGCTGAGTCGCGAAATTGTCGCCTTTGGCGTCTTCGCGGTCCTTGCCAGTGCCGATACGGTTCTAACAATTTTTACAGAATCATCTGCCGACAAACACCATCCGTTGCAGTGGGCTGCGATCTTGGTCGGCATATTCGCCGTAGTCTGCTCCATCATGGTCTACGTCGACACACCACGCTTATTGTGGAGCCCATTTTTTACTACGAGCCGATTTGGACTGACAGCGATTCTGCTCAGCCTACCAACTACGCTGTTGTTACTTTCCACAATGGCCGCGTTGGCACCGAAAATATCAGTCAGTACAATCATGTCCCAATACAGCGCCCCAATATGCCGTGGGCTTATTTTCACGACGTCCTTAAAACTCGTACTAGAGGCCCGCATCTTCATCCACCTTCGAGATCGTACGCTTAATCCACTCAAACGGTCCGCGCAATTACTTACCACAAACCTATTTGCGATCGTAATATTGCGATTCGCTGTCGCTTTGATTGGGGGTGTTGCTATGCCATTTGTCTTACTGACCCAAAACACGTCTACCGCAGGCCGAGGATTCGATTCTATCTTCTTCATTGCGATTACGTTACTTCTTTGGATCCTGTTGCTGGTCGGTGAATTTGCGGAACGTTATCTCTTTTTTACATCCGTTGCCACCCCCCGAATGCCAGGAACCTAATCTGTGAACCGCCACTTGAACGATCTGATGCTGCAACGCAGTGGCCCGTTAACTAACCTACTTAAACGTTCCTCCGGAAACTTTGGGATCGGGCAGGTTCCGGCGGACTCCACTCCAACATCAACAACGTCGATTGTTTGCGGCTATTGTTCTACTGGGTGTAGTCTCGAAGCACACCTTATCGACGGACAGGCTGTGGGCTTGACACCGTCCGTATCGAATGTCGTCAATATTGGAATGGCTTGTCCTAAGGGCTGGGCGGCCCTCACACCCCTAGCGGCTAGCGACCGAGCGGTTTACCCAAAACTGCGCAAACACCGCGGCAGAACAGCCAAGAAAGTTTCGTGGACCAAAGCTGCCGCCACTTTTTGCCAACGCTTCAAAGAAATTCAAGCACAACATGGCGACGAGTCAGTGGCGTACATTAGCACTGGGCAGATTCCTTCCGAGGAAATGGCTTTACTCGGAAGCTTCGCTCGCTTCGGCATGAACATTCAACACGGCGATGGTAACACTCGCCAGTGCATGGCCACGTCAGTTATCGCCTATAACGAGAGCTTCGGCTTTGATGCACCGCCCTATACGTATCAGGATTTTGAGGAATCAGACCTAATTATCTTGATCGGTTCAAACCTTTGCATTGCCCACCCCGTGATGTGGCAACGAATTGTAAAAAACCCACACAACCCAGAAGTAATTGTAATTGATCCACGTAACACGGAAACAGCTGCCGCAGCGACGCAACACATTCCGTTGAAACCTAAAAGCGATCTGCTACTGTTTTATACAATCGCCCATGTATTGATCCGTAATAACTGGATCGACAAGGAATTCATCACGGCGCATACGAGTGGTTTTGACGAGTTCGCTGTGCACGTTTCCACGTTTTCCCCCGATCGAGCCGCGCGCGAAACTGGTATCGCAGCTGCGACAATCGAGGCCTTAGCGGAAAAGATCCACCGAGGCATGAGGGTGTCGTTTTGGTGGACGATGGGTGTAAACCAAAGTTATCAGGGAGTAAGAACGGCTCAGGCAATTATAAATCTCGCTTTACTCACCGGAAACATCGGCAAACCTGGAACCGGTGCAAATTCCATCACGGGACAATGCAATGCCATGGGTTCGCGACTTTTCAGCAACACGACCAACCTGATTGGTGGTCATCAATTCGCAAATCCCCAAGACCGTAGCAAGGTTGCCTCCGCTTTGCAAATTCCTGCTGACGTAATTCCGTCCACGACGAGTCTGGCGTACCACGAAATTTTAGATGAAATCCTCAACGAGAAGATAAAGGGTCTGTGGATCATTGCGACCAACCCCGCACATTCTTGGATCAATCAAAAGATGTGCCGCGACATTCTCAGCCGACTTGATTTTCTCGTAGTCCAAGATATGTATGACAATACGGACACCGCCAAACTTGCCGATCTGACACTGCCAGCTGCCGCGTGGGGTGAAAAAGAAGGGACGTTTATCAATTCCGAACGAAGGGTCGGGCTGGTCAAGCAAGTTAGCCGAGCGCCAGGTGAAGCGCTATCCGATTTTCGGATAATTAAGTTACTTGCTAAGCACTGGGGCAGTCATGAACTGTTTGACCACTGGGAAACCCCTCAAGACGTGTTTCAGTGCATCAAAGAAGCAACTCGCGGTCAACCCTGCGACATGACTGGGATCCGCGATTACCAGCATCTTGAGCAAGCGGGTGGTATCCAGTGGCCGTTTCCAGACAAGGGACCGCCTCTGCATGACCGCCAACGCCGCCTATTTGCCGACGGCATGTTTTATCACGCGGACCGACGTGCACGATTTATTTTCGATACACCACGGTCATTGCCAGAACCGCCATCAAGTAAATATCCGTTGCTGCTAATCACGGGTCGAGGTACGGCTGCGCAGTGGCACACCAACACTCGAACCTCGAAGAGCCCGACGCTACGTCAACTATACCCCCAGAAAGTCTACGTCGAGGTCAACTCGTCTGACGCGGCTAAATACAAATGGCAGCCCAAGCAGCAAATCATTGTCGAGTCACAACGAGGCAAACTCCTCGCCACCTTAGCCATCAGCCAAAACATTAGGCCGGGCCAAGTGTTCATACCAATGCACTATGTCGAGACCAACCGTTTAACCCGCGCCCATTTCGACCCGCATTCCAAACAGCCATCCTACAAAGATTGCGCCGTGCGCTTGCGATATCCCGATTACCAGGATCACTGATCAGATTTTCGGGAAGACCCGCGAACACACAACTGACCATGGCGTGCAGGTTGAAATATTCGGCTGATATTGGCCGCGCCGCAAGCCACCTACTGCTTCAAACCCGCGATCTTTTCCTCAATCAGTGATTGGGTTACCGTCTCTTGGTACATTTCTGCCAAACGCTCAAGCTCTAGGATTGCCTTGCTCGTACCACCCCGTAATGTGCTCAGAGCCATCGCTTTATCAATCGCCTTACCCTGCGCCATCGCAACGAGTAGTTCGTCATTTCCCGAGGCGCTGCGGTGCACCACACCAAACTGTCTTTTCAACGACGGAAAAAGTGAATAGGTTCGCATCGCCGCAAACAAACCGGCAGTCCCCCGGACCGCATCCTCCGTGGATTGTAAATTTGATTCGATCTCCTTCAAATCTATTCCTGCTTGCTTCGAAATGTCCCCCACGATTGTATTGGCATCTTGAATAGGTTTGGCATAACTCTGCAAATTTCCCAACGTACCCAACTTCGCCAATGGTCGGATTGCCTGTACCGCGGAATGCACGTCAGCACTGGCTAACGAAGCCCGAGCAACGGCCACTGCCTTGATCACCGACTGAGCTTGCACATCACTTAAAATCCCGCCGGCATTCTGCAGCGAACCTCGCAACACAAATGGTAGCCTATCGCCCGGCAACGAATTTCGCTCCGCAAATATCTTTTTGCCATCAGCGCGAATGATATAGACCACTGGTATTGTATTACCCGGCGTTGGATATTTACTATTAATTTTTCGCCAGTCCGGAGATGACGTATTGATTTTCAACGGCACAAACTGCGCCACGAGTCCTGTGAGACTACGATCGGTTGCCAATCGTTTCTCCAGCACACGACAGGCCGGTCACGTGTCAGCGCCGGCCATAACCAGAATTGGCCGTCCTGTTCTGGCTGATATTTGCTGGGCTTGCTCCAACGTAGGAACTGCCGCATTTACAACGCAATAAAAGGATCCCAATACGATCGCAATGGAGAGTGTTCGGATATTCAAAAGTAACCTCTATATATTAACTGGATTTGCGGGATGAATTTGTTTTCAGCCACGGCCGAATTCACATTTTTTGTTAATCGACACGTCAGCACCGAGTGGTTTATAGTCGAGCATCATCCAACCCTCGTCAATAGTAACCTTTGTATAGCCAGGGCGGAACTCTAATGGATTGTAACCTGTTGCATTCTGCTTTTCGAGACTGCGATCCAAATTGTATAACACTGAAGGCATGCAAATTTCATGAATTCCGTCCTCATCTTGCCAGCCACGAATTCCGTTATGGAAATGGCCGTGTAGCATCGCCACAATGTGCTGTTTGTGTCTTTTAATGATAGCATACAATTCACCCTGTCCGTTCGCAGGTTTTACATACCAGCCGCGGTCAGGGTGCCGGTTGGAGTGGACAGGTACGTGCAAGCACAATATCACGTACCGCTTTTGCTTCGCCGCAGCGACACATTCCGACTCGATCCACAGAAGTTGCTCGTCTGTTAAAAACCCGTCGTGTGAATCAGTGCGTGCATTGCTAACTAACAGTAGTTTCAACCACTCGTGATCGACCGTAACATCAACCTGTTTGCGAATATGTTTACGAAATAATTTGAGAGGATCGTGATTGCCCGGAATCTCATACACGGGTTTGCCGATTTTCTCACGTTCACGTAGATAAACCGCGTATTGCTCCTCGCGTCCGCCATCGACGATATCTCCTAAATGAAGCACAAGGTCACCGGTTGCCGATTTCAATTCCGCCGCCGCTTGAATCCACCGTTTTTCGGCAGAGGTCGAATTCTTATATCCCAAGTGTGTATCACTTGCCACAAGAAAACTCAGTTTGGACAACGGACGTTTAGAATTGGCTAGACAGGCGGGGGAGAATGCCAAAGTCGCCCCGCCGGCAATAGTTGATAACAGTTTGCGGCGCGTGATCATCGCGGTTTTCATTGCAACGCCTCCTAATAGTTATTGGCACTTTGTGCACTGAAATAGATATAAGCGAAACCTACTGCGTAAGTTAACATTGTTAGCGATCCCAAAATTACGCCAGTTAGAGCCATGCCGTACCCTTCTCCTGTACCTTGCGAGACTTTTCGCATTCCCAATACTCCAGTAACAATAGCAGTCAACGCTAACGGTAAAAATGAAAAACAGATACACCCGACCGTGACAGATAGAATACCCGTGACCAGTGCAACAATAGCCAACGCTTGGTCTTTCCGCGACCCCACCAGAGCCTGCGGAATCGTATAGGTATCGGGTTGTTGATAGGGATTTTGTGGGGGAATATGACTCATATAATCTACTTAAAACCCCACCTTGTCGTGATAAATATAACATCAAATTAAGGTTATCAGGACTCCTGTCGAAAAACCACCCTTGTTTTCCCGCACCGCTACTTCTCTCAAATCTACGTCCCATCACATTCGGCACTATTAGTAGACCATCATGAAACGCTTTCCATCGCCGTCAATTCCGCTTCAATTCAGGAAAGCGGAGGGTCTAACGTCACCACAGCCACCATTTCCCGTGCAACAAGTATTATTTATCGACGTCAACGGCGATGGTTGGCTATCCCCCGGAGACGCGTTGTTCGTCATCAATCATTTGAATGCAAACTCAGGCGATAACGGTGAAGGTGAGTGGTTTGCACCGCAGCTGCCGCCGCGTTCTAACCACGACTCGAGTCAAGCTTACCCGGACGCGATCACCGCCCCACGAACGCATGCCGATACCGTATTCCAGGACACACGACATTGGCCACTAACCGCCACAACGCAGATCAATTTAAGCCAAGATATCGAACAACTACCAAGCGAATTCGAATCACTAGACACCCTAATCGATTTACTCGTCACCGATATTTCAGACCAAAGGCACAGCAACTAAGCTTGAAATCTCTGCCAAACACTAACGCAGCGGCGGCATCGCCTCACGTACCATCGAACCATTGCCATCACTCGATATCAGCAGGCTAAACTTCGCGACGGATTCTAAATCCCCCGTACTCAACGAGGCGTAATCAAACCTACCACGCAAATCTGTGTAGCCGTCCTTATAGAACTTAACGCTGCCATCCTGTAGTTGAGCATATACTTTCACATACACTGTCCCCAGCGGTTTGCGACTCTTCGCTTGCAACACTTGCACCTGTCCGTATTTTTGAATCACTTGGACTGCTAACGCATGAGAATAATAGGCACGAGTCTGAGTTTGTCCCGCCCCAACAATTTCAACTAGCACGTTACGGCTTTTAAGCTCTTCCGGCAGGGCAAATTTATGGGAGTTGCGTGCCACTGCCAATTCGATGATATTACTATGGTTTGGTTTTATAAAACTAAACCCGCCCGAGAAGTTCTGCACAAATGGGTTACGACTGAACAGTAACTCAATATCAATTTCATAGTAATTCACTTTGACCGAAGACAAGTTCTGATAGTCCATAACAACTTCACCACTTTCAACTTTAAAATCAAAACCGGGTTCCGTAGCCGCGAGTTGAGTTTGATTTTGATTCTGGTCATCGGTGTCAGTTACACCTGCGCCGTCGCCTCCAATCTCCCTAACCTGTTGGGTAACGTTATCGAATATTTTCCGCCATCGGTCCACCGGGTATTTTTCGTACTTAACGGCAATCGCTTTGGCGCCCTTAATATCTCCTTGCGACAACGCAAGATAACTGGCAAAGTAATCGTATTGCAGACGAGTCGCGATTTGTTCAGTGTCCACCAACGTAAAACTAGCAATTGCCTCCTCAACGCGATCTTGCAACAGCAGGTAATATACCACCGCCAAATAATCCTCACTCGACAGCTTTTGTTTGTAACTCAACAATTTGAGCAAGCGGTTATATTGAGCGTAGAATCGATCGTTCAATATCTGTCGTTTTGCACCAAGTTGATGGGCACGAGCGTTTACTAACGGCCGGTACTCCATATGCTCATATGTCCGCCGAATCACAGGATCAATGGTCAGCAAAGGGCTTACCAAATGGTAACCGACGACAGTATTAACTCGATTTTCATGGTCAAGATAATGATTTATTTCAGCCGGCAAATCCTGCATTACCGCATAGGACCATAACGTATGGTCATATTGGTGACGCGATTTTAACAGACTCGTTGTTCGTTGAAACATAGACTTGTCCCGCATTCGAAACGCGATTTTAACCAAATCCAAATTGTGCACATTGTTATTACGTAGGTATTCCAGTACTTCCTCGTCACTGCCGTTCTGAGACACGTATGCCCAGGAAGTTGTATCGACCTTGGATAATGTATTTACAACCTTGAACTCAACAGCATCCGCGGCCGCCAACAGTTGTTCACTGCTAGAAGCATGCACTGGGAATTGCGAGTACGTTCCAACGACAGGAAAATAGAAATAGAATTCAATCGTCTTCGTGTTGTAGCCTTCAAGCTGCAAATACTCACTGTTCGTTTTTTGCCCGGACAAGACAGAAATCGCTCCTACGGGGATTTCAAACAATACATCCAGTTTTCGTGTTGCAGAACTTGGATTGGTAACGACAACTTCACAACCATAAACCGTCTGTGCGAGAAATTCATCCGTAATAAATTTATCCTGTTTCTCATTGCCCACTTGAATGAAACGATCACCATGGCGGAAGTAATTCTGGCTGACCAAGATAGGGGTCAACTTCTCGTTCATTTCCGTCGGATTCACTTCTTCATGAAACACGATCATTGGTCCCGGGCTAGTTATTCGCATTGCCCGACCAGCCATCTTAATATCAGCTTCGTCTGCTTCGAAAGGGAGGTCGATCACTGCCAAAGCCAGCATCATTTCCGTGAAATTGCGGCTTGCTTGTGCCACATGCGGAGAACGAAAACCACCTTCTTGACCATCTTTATAGGATGCCCAGTCGTTCCAAAAACCATTAATACTTACCAGCGAAGCGTTCTGCTCTTGAATTGGAAGCTTGTAGTAGTTGTTTTCAACCCATTCTTGGGTTTTCTCTTGTTCGCGATATAGGCCACGAATTTCAGATCGCAATTTATCATTATTTTGATAAAAGGCCGCGGCAGGTTTTCCAGCGAGTCGATCAGCGCGATACCTTCCCTCCTGCTCCTCCACCGCTTTCTTACGGTCTTGCTGTAAGCCCTTCGCATTCGACGCTCGCTTATCTGCCAATTCCTTAGATTTTTCGACGGATGGTGGAGCAGCGGGCTTGCTGGCAGGACTCCCGAGCGCCCCCTCCAGTCGGGCTGCATGGTCACTACCAAATCCACCCATGCCCCCGCCACCGCCCATTTTACCACTACTTGATGCCAATGGTCGGCGCGCCGCAAGTCCCAGCTTCTCATCTAAATTGCGTTCGCTATCGGCAAGACCCAGTAATGCGTCCTCCGCGTTCAGGCCACCTCTAAAAAGGGCCGTTTCAAACAACATGTTGAATTGGTCCGTATTAGGCGGAACGAGATCCCACAATTCCTGCAGATGCCGTTCAGATGCGACGCGCTCGGCAGCAACATGGCGACCTAACAACACGCGTTCAACAACGTTTAACTGTTCGTACTTCCATGGAATCAAATAGCCATTGAGGTCTCCGTCCACGAGCCAATCATCCATAAAGGTCTTATGTTGTTTGTCAAGCAGGTGTGGCAAAATGACTTCGTCAAAGAACTTGCGGTCTTTGTTATAGAGAAAAAAACTAAGTTCATGACACGCGTATTTTGAATAGAGTTCGTTCTTCTTATCATCGTCATAACTTGGCCACTGCAAAACAAACTTAAAATCCCGCAGCGCAGTGTTGGCGTGCAAAGTGCTGTAAAGCTGAAAAATCGAAGACAGGCTATCATATGCTTTAAACCGGCTCGCAGAGACATCGTCTATTACAAACTCTTGCTTCCCAGCCACGAGGCTAACCTGTTTTTGCTGCAAGAAATGACCTGCAACGTCCAGTCCTTTGATGAGCCGCAGGTCTAATATTTCCCGCGCTTGTTCAGTAAAAGAAACACTTCGTGCCACTGTCTGAGTAGGATCGACGGCCACGATCTGCAGATGATGATGCCCTGCCAAGTCCGCGATATCGATACTTATCAGGCCATCTTCCCCCACATCAAGATTCGACAATAATACCGAGCCTGCTGGTAAAAAATCTAAATTGGAAAAATCCTTGGAGGCGCCCATTGCTCGCTTCGCCTGCCCCTCCCGTGAAGCAGAATCCTCGACAGCGTTGGCCATCGATTTAAAATCATCACCGACTGCCGCCTCCTGCTTGGCAGTTTCTGTCGTACGGATCGGCCACGGATTTAGCAACAGTTCTGGCCTTGGCAGTAGATTCCCCGGAAACTTCCGCGCGTAGCGGCGGTCAATGATGTAACGATATTCGTCGCCAATGTCACGACCCTCAACGTACAAAGCCGTCGGATCTGTGGTCCGCAGTGCGAACGGTTCAGCGTCGACTACCGATCTCAGATGCATCCATGCCGGAAAGCGAGGGTAGTATCTTGACGCGATTACGTGAACTCGCGAAAACTTATTCGCACCGACTAACCGAATCTTTACCAGCTCGTCCGTGCGATTAACGTCTACAATCTGCAGTGGACTATCGCCGCGTCGTTCTAAATGTCGATTGGTTCCGAGCAAATAACCATCTATAACTGATTCAGCAGCAGTTACTTTGATACTGATATGTCGAGAGGAAGATCGCAACAGCAATTGGTAATCCCCAGCCGGCAAACCGGTAATAATATAAATTCCGTCCTTGAGTGCGATAGAGCCAAAGTAATCTCTCGTAAAGGTGCTACCTGTGACAGCAAACAAAGCCACTTCGTCACGGCTTACCTCAGGTTCGCTTCCCATATACCGAATACGAATGGGCGATCCGACGGCAGCATGCCTAGTTCGGTAATATGTACTGGCATCATCAACCAAATCCCATTTTTCCTGTACCCCAGTCGCATCAGTTACGATCACAGAATCGATATTCGGCAACGCTCCCAAGACCACTCGACCCTTGGCATCCGTTGCGAGGACGGATGTGACTGTTTCAACGAAATCTCGATGCTTGAGAGTTACTCGTATCGTCCGCCCAATCCTTGCTTCGCCAGATTTTCCTAGCATGTCGACAACATATTGCTTTCCGATCCGACCTAAATACATGTTCGCGATTTTCTCCGTTTCATCAATACCATTAACACTAAAACTCGCCGAGGTGGACAGACGGTCAGTTTTACCCGTGCTGAGGTTCTTTACATTAGCCGATAACACAAACTGGATAGATTTCAATCTCTGTGGCACTCTAAACAAATGCACGCTCTCTGTAATTTCGCGTAATTTAAAATCTGAAACGACGCTGTTGGATTGCGTACCATCGATGTCTACGGATGTAATCGTTAAGGCCACCTCTTCGAGTACCGAAAGTGTGATGGGGGTGCCGTTGACCTTGAGTCCTGCACGAATCATCACCGGTGCCAACTTTCGTTGCAGTAGTGATTCACGATCAACAGAGATCCCCGCCGACAAACTGTACGCCTCAGCTTCATGATTGAACTGATGCAAAGTCGAAATTTGACCATCGCTAATTACAAAGGGGGTGAGTCCAGCATTTGTGCTAAAGGGCACATTTATTTCACCATCTTCGTTGCTCGTATAATGCGCACCCCCAACCCATAACTGGCTGTTTTTGACAATGCTTTTTTTCGCATCAATCACTTGAAACATCTGACCGGCAGTGGTCGTGCGCACGATAAAGTCCAAACGACCCTTAATTATCAAGGCGCGGCTACTAATTCCATTACCTATAAAATCGACAACATACACGCCGGGCTTATTCAGTTCTGGGAAATCAAACTTGTGGCGAACTCTCAACAATGGTGCAACGGAGTATTGTAAAGATCGTTCATAGTTGGGGACCAAACCGTCAAGATTAATCGAGGTACTAATCGCCTGGAGTTGTTGGCGGTAGAAATTCTCCGCATTCAACTCGTAGATTTTGACGACCAACTTCTTGACATTTTTCACATCAACATCCAAGGACACCTTTGTGTCAGCCCCATATGTCGTCGGACTGGTGTAAGCAAAATCGAGGTCAATTCGCTCTCGCAGGGCCTGATATTTGGCAGCCGACAACAACGGCGACCATTGATTTGGGTTACCGACACCGTGAGTAATTTTCGACTCAGCAAAGACTTCCTTCAAATAAATGTCTTGTAAGTAGGGGGCGTAGGTTTTGTAATCTGCCGAATCCACGAAGAAGTGGTCCAAGTAAGACCGGATCAGCGGTTCATCTTGCCCGACAACGGGCAGCAAGGTGATCGCGGAATAGTTCGCATTCAGATTAACCAAATACCGATTGCGGTTTGCGTCCTTAAGGTATTGCCGGTTGACATAGAATGCATTGCGTGGCAATTGCAAATAAGCCACGAAACGTGACGCATCATAGACGCCCTGTGAACGGTCAAGGACGAGCCGCCGATACAACACATGCGCCTTTAGTGAGTTATGGACTGGGGCCAATGGAGCAACAAAATCCCACAGCCTATCTAGATAGGCAATGTGAGCTTCGGTATCCTTGGCCCACTGCAAATCATTACTAGGATGTAACTTAGAGATGTAAATATTAACGAAATTACTTTGTGTCAACAACTCTGGTGCTAATGCTATACACTGCTCTAATTGAGCCGGCAACAGTTGCTTATGAATATTGTAGGACCCGAATCCGCTGAACCGATCGACCTTCATATCGGCGACAATCAGCTTTGCGAGACCCGGGAGATCTGGATGCGTGAGTCGTTGCAGCAGGTGCCGGCGGCGTGTGTCATTTAATTTGGTCGCAGCAATACCGTAGAGGGCGTGGTTCTCTAAACCCTGAAGATTGTTGTGACGCGAAAATGCGATTCCGAGCAGTCGCTGGTGCGAGAGCAGGGCAGGGTCCAGCGTGGACGGATATGCGTTTTGTGGATTGGTGATATCACGTTGGTGGTTGAATCCAAGCCCTAACTGTGTTTGCAAATATTTCAGGGAAGATGCCGGATTATCGCTGTAGGTGAGCAACGCTTGACGGAATTTAATTTCACGCACCAAGGCTGTGAGTTTATACTTTTCTATCCAAGGGGCTAGCATTTTCTCAACGCCCGGATAATCGCCAGCGTTTTGTAAGTGCAGGCAGTGATAGTAATAGTAGGCCTCTGTACCTGGTACCAACTGAGCGAGCGCTACGGCACGATTACCGCCTATGGCAAACTGCTCGAGGAAGCCAAGCTCTTCGGCGTAACTTTTCGATTGTCCAAACTGCAATAGACATACTAACGATAAAATTGAAAAAAGCAGCCGCTGCATAATACTTCTCCTACAATTCGTTTCTAAAGAACGCAAAATATGGTTCCCACTTACTTTATATTAACTGAACAAATACTAACTCATAGGGTGATAAACATTTGCTCACATCGTAATAGACGCACTCATATACCTCCTGGTTCCCAAAATACCGGGATTTCTAGGGAGTTTATGCGCCCTACCTACAACAACAATTGGCCGAAACAGGTTTCGCTACCCACGTTTCAGTGTACTCACCCACATCTGAAATTCTTTGGTTGTACGTAACGTTGCCAGGGCCGGAGATGTTAACAGATAATTAACATTCCGCAATTCCTCATAGTAGTGACGCAACTGCAGTCGTCCTAATATCTCGACCGCCAATTGTGAGTATAAACTTTTAAGTCTTTGTCGTTCTTCGTTTTCGATCGTAACATCATCACCTACATCAACTATTACCTTATCCAAATACGCAACGCAACTTTGCAACAAGTAACTTGGAGCATCCTGATCTTTCAAAACGCCCTGACAACTTGCCGCTGCTGCACGATAATCACCCGACTTTAGTTTCACATCAATGACACGTGACATCAAAGCGTAGCGGTATTTGGATTGATCCAATTCATATGCACCTTCCCAATCCACTAACGCTTCCGCAAACTGATTTTCTAATTCCGCCGTCGCTGCCCGTCCCATATATCCATTGCGGGCAAACAATTTGGATCTACTTCCGATCCTCGTGTCCGCAACATCGAAAAGCTTTTGCAGCAAATCGATCGCGTTGGAATAGAGATCATTGGCTATGGCGTATTCGCCCCGCGCACGTTGCGTGTTCGCTGAATTAATCATCGCACCGCCAAGTGAAAGCGTGTTATCATGCCACTTTGGAAATAGCCCATAAACTTGGCGATGAATCTCGATGGCTTTCGAATACGCGTCAATAGCGTGATCCAAATCATCCAAGGAACGCAGTACAAGCCCCAGTTGATTATAGCTTTTCCCTAAGTCCGTACCATATTCGGGTGACTCACGCGATTGTTCCCACAATGCACTGCGCGGCACGACACACCGCTTGAGCGCTGTGGCGGCTTGCGTTAGTTGTTTATTCTCTCGTAACAGGTGCGATAAGCGATAATACGACTCGCCTAATGCGTCCGCATACAAAGCGGACTTTGATATGTTTTGATAAAGCTCTTCTCTGATCTTTATCGCTTTTTGCGCTGCGACGATCGCAGCGTCCAAATCACCCTTTCTACGCTGCACATTAGAGAAATTCTGCCACTGCAAGGAGATCGACATTAAATACATCGTTGTACCCGGCGCTGAATCCAACAATGCCGAATCCGCTTCGATAGAACGTTGAATGGTCGCGATTGCTAGATCGTGTTTCCCTAAACCCGTTTGCGCTGTTGCCAAATTCCCAAGCCCGATCGCCAATTGATGCTTGTATTTCGGGACATCCGGGTGATCCTCAACCAAGGCGGTTGAAATATCTACTGCCAACTGTTGGAAATTGAGTGCTTCACTATAATTTCCCATTACTTTCAGGCAAGAACCGCAATTGCCATATCCAGACGCCAACGAATATGCAAACTTGTCGTGATCCGGCGCTAATTTCAAATTTAAGACGAATACACGAACCGCGCGCCGATGTTCGATAATCGCCCCCTCAAGGTCCCCTGTTTTTTCCAACGCATCACCTAGCGACGTATAATGCAAACCTAAGGAGTTCCTAAAAATCAACTTTTGCGGGTGTGCCAAAACCAATCGTTCGTGGATAGCAACGGCTTTTCTCAACCTATCAACGGCATCCCCAAACTGGGCATCGGTTACATAGTAAATGCCTGTGTTATTATAGATTTTGGCTAACAGCGAACCCACCGTATCGTTGTCGGGGTATTTCTCGACCCATGGAATCAACAACGAGGACGCGCGATCGTACATTGAGATACACTCGTCTACGCGGTCAAGTTCTTTCAGCACAACCGCGACATTTACACAGTTTCGCGCCAATGCAATTGAATAGTCCATTTCATCTGGAAACTTTTCGGTAAGCTCTTCAAGCAATGCAATACCCAACATGCTTTCATCTACGGATTCTTGAAATTTCCCCAGCATGTCAAGAATCGACGCCAAACGTTGATGTGCGTCAGCAGTCTTAACCACCACATTCGGTTCCACGTTACTTCGTTGCGAAAAGCCAGTATAGAATTCCATCGCCTTTTCAAGCAACTGCCGCCGCAGTGGTTCTAACTTAGGCTGATTCAGCAGCGTCGACTGACTTACTTGGGTGAGGAACTCATCAACCGTTTGTTGCGCTATCAATAAGTTGTTTTCCGCTTCAGTCCGCTGTTGTTTCGCAATCCGAGCATTAATTACTGCCTCTTGTTTTGCCTGCTCAGCTGCTTCAAGGTTTTCTACTGCGCGCCGTGTTGCGATTATTGATTGAGCGGACTGCGCTTTGGCTTCGCGTTCAGCAACTTGAGCACGCTCCGCTTCCTTACCAGCGGAAAACCCAAAATAACTCGACACGGCGACACCGCATAACCCAACAAACACCACCAAGGATGTCAATGACGCTACAACTGGGCGTCGTTGACACCATCTCTTAAGTCGTCCCAACTCTCCAATGGGACGCGCTTGAATCGCTTTGTGATCCAACCAAGCTTGGAGATCCCCACCAAACTCCTCGCAGCTTTGATAACGTTTGACAGGATCTTTCTCTAAACATTTCAGACATATGGTGGCCAGGTCTTTAGGAATAGAACTGTTCAACGTTCGCGGGTCTGGCGCCGCATTGTGGATTACTTGCTGCAACAACATCCTCACCGTACCGCGAAAAGGCAATTCGTCCGTCAATAATTCATATAAGATTACGCCTAGTGAGTAAATATCCGCCCGACAATCCACGGCAAAACCTTCGCCTCTTGCTTGCTCTGGGGGCATGTAAGCCGGAGTTCCTAACAACTTGCCTTCGATCGTCATTGTCGCATCGCCGGCATCACGTTTGGCCAATCCAAAATCAATCACCCTCGGTTGACCTTCCTCGTCGAGCATAATATTCGAGGGTTTCATATCTCTATGAACGATTCCCAATTGATGGGCATGTAAGAGTGCATCGCAGACCTTGACAAGTAATTTAGCAACCTTGCGCGGCGCCATCCGACCCGCTTTGGACTTCGCTTCTAGCGTGATCCCCGCCACAAAATCACTGACAATATAAATCCCCTCTGCATTTCGCCCCACCTCATGCACTCTGACAATATTGGGATGATTGAGTTGAGCGACCGCCTGAGCTTCTCGCAACAACTGGTTTTGGTGTGTACTTCCCAATCCGCCCGTTCTGGGAAGTTTAACCGCGACGGTGCGATGGAGTTTGGTGTCGCGCGCCTTCCAAACACTGCCTCCTGCACCACGTCCGACTTCATGGAGTAACTCAAAATGTCCCACCGACTGGATTTCAGTGTCTCTTAGAGTTTCACAAATTAACTGAAATTCGACACCGCAGTTACTACACAGCGTCGTTGTTAGGCTAACGCTTTCGTTAACCTCAATGGCCTGCAAACAATCGGGGCATCTAACATGCATACAACTATTCCCATTAATTCTTAAACAACACCGAGTCCATTGTACTCTCGGATTTACTCAATTACAGCAGGGACAGCGCCCTAGCAGTTTCATTTTACGCTCCGAATTGCTATTCCTTGAAGGCACCCCAAAAGCGTAGTCGCCCCTTATCGTCGCCGGAAAATATCCGAAAGCCAACTGGCGAAATTGCTAACGATAAGACATTTCCAGCATGGCCCTGCAGTTCCATCAACTCACGCAAGCCTTGGCTCCTCCACACCTTTATTACCTTGTCACTTCCGGCCGTGACGATTCTTTTTCCATCCATCGTGTAACGCACACACAATGGAAAATCCGTGAAGCTATCTGTCGAGGCAATCACTGATCGACTAGCAACATCCCAAAGTATTAGTTTCTTATCCGTCGACACAGTGACAAACTGGCCGCCCAGCGGATTAAAAGCGACGTCAGATATTCGATTGGTCGCTACTCGATTATCCATATCTTGTTGAAAAATCGCGCTTCCGGTTTCTTGGGGATTCCATATGGAAATTGTTCCATTGCTGTGACCGCACACCAACAGGTTGCCATCGGGACTCCATGCAACGCTAGTGCTTAATACGGTTGTTTCAAATATTCGCTGGGGTTTGATCCCCAGGAGATCCAACACGATCAACGTAGTTCCGCGAGCCACCACTAACTGGCTTTCTGACGGACTTATTTGGGCAGCGTGAACCCGTCCTTGCCCTTCTGCTCGCATTGCATTAACAACAATCCCTCCCAATAAAGGCGTACGCAATTGGACGTGCCCTGAACTGTCGCACGATACTAACAAAGCTCCCTTTTTTATATAAGTTAAGCTTACTATCGGATTACCCTCGTCGCTAAATGTCTGCGTCGGTCCATTCTTCATAGTGCTCCGCAACACGACGTCCCCGCTACTCAGCCCAGCGGCTACCTGCTTCCCATCCGGACTCACGGCAATGCTGGTGATATCGCTCGCATGGGTTGTGACGGGCCTCACCGGTAATTCCGGACTCGCGTGCCATATACGAATTGAAAAATCAAAACCGCCTGTAGCAATTAACTTATTATCAGGATGAAAGGCGACGCTATAAACTTTTCCGCGATGCCCTGTGATTTTCTGTGAATTTCTTTCATTCTCTACACCCCAGATCCGTACCGTGCGGTCATCGCTAGCGGTTAATAACCTCTTGCTGTCGTTAGAAAACGCAATTTGTGTGACCCGCGCCGTATGGCCAACAAGAAATCTAACGCTGGGGGATTCACGTACGGCCCAAAATGCAACCCGCGAACCTTCCTCTCCGACGGCTAGCATATCCCCTCCAGCGTTTAGTGCACCAGAGGTCAAGCGTTTCTTGCCCGTGTACCTCATGATTACTCGGTGATCATCGACATCCCAGACCACTATCTTGTGTTGCCCAATTGCCGCTAGTACTCGACCGTTTGAACTCAACGTTAGTTGTTGAATATTTATTGCATTTTCGTCAAAACTAGCATCTACTAACTCCCCCGTATTCCAATCCCAGACACGTATCTCAGAGTTTCCATCAGTTATAAACACCCTTTGCGTCGCCGCGCACAAGGCCGTCTTGCGAAGACGAGCGACGCCGCTGGGAATCAGTTCATATTCTCGGTCTAGTAGACATGTATCTAAGTTCCAAATTTGGAGTACGCGACCACCCACAACGGTGATCAATTCATCACTTTCGCTATTGATTGAAATTTGGTATCCGCCGTTGCCAGCTATTTTGATGGTGCGTTGACTATTTTCATTATCACCGTCAAACACATATATCGTCCCATCAAAACCTGAGCCGACGAGCCAGCGACCATCAGGGCTGTAGACGATTTGGCCGACCCACGCCGTTTTAATCCCGATCTTCATATACTGCGCATCACACAAGTCATGCCAATACCCCCATTCGAAACTTCGGCGTCCCGTATCGTCCCGATATTTATCGAGCGTGGATTCTAGCCTCGATATGTTTGCCGTCTCCCAGTCTCGTTGCGCTAATAACATATCGGACACGTAGGTCTGTTGGCGTGCGTTTTCCTCGCTATCCCTCGCTCGCTGTGACTCGGTCTCCGCCTTTCTCCGCGCCGTCCTAGCTTCGCTGGCGTTGTGTTCAGCAATCTCTTTTTCAGACTCCGCGTGCTGCCGTGCGATAATCGCCTGCGCCGATTGCGCATTTGCCTCGCGCTGCGAGACAATCGCGCGGTCCGCTTCTTGAGATGCTGACACCGCAAAATACGTCGTGGTGGAAATTCCACCAATTAGTATAATTGAAACAAGAAGTAGCAAACAAGCCACGACCGGCCGTCGCTTGCTCCATCTCCCCAAACGCCCAAGCGTTCCTGTCGGTCGCGCCGTAATGGGACGATGCGACAACCACGCATCCAAATCCGCTGCCAACGCCGCACTTGACTGATATCGTTTAAGTGGAGATTTTTCTAGACATTTTAAAGTAATCGTTTCTAAATCTCTCGCGATTGAACCGTTTAGCTTTCGTGGACTGGGCGCCGCGTCATTAATCACTTGGTGTAGCAACATCCGTACTGTTCCCCGGAACGGTAATTCGCCCGTAAGTAATTCGTATAGAATTACGCCTAGCGAATAAATGTCGGCGCGGCAGTCCACACCATGAGCTTCACCCCGCGCTTGTTCCGGCGGCATATACGCGGGAGTCCCAAGTACTTTCCCATCATAGGTCATCGTGATTTCGCCAACATCGCGTTTTGCCAGCCCAAAATCTAGGACCAGAGGAAATAGGCTTGCGGGATCCGCAGCAGAACCGCCCATCATGATATTTGCTGGCTTTAAGTCTCGATGTACCACGCCGTTGCAATGCGCGTGTTCAAGAGCTAGAGCGACGTCCATGCAAAACTTAGCAGCCTGCCGCGCGCTCATGCGGTGTACACTACAATAATCGAACATTGAAACGCCTTCGACAAAATCACTGACGATATAAATTTCGTCATCGAGTACGCCGACTTCGTATACGGGAACGATACTAGGGTGGTTTAACTGGGCTACGGCGCGCGCTTCTCGCAAAAACTGTTCATTGCTCGAACTTCCGCCAGTGATATCTACCCGCGGTATCTTGATCGCAACGATGCGATCCAACTTAGTGTCTAACGCTTTCCACACGGACCCCGATGCACCGTGACCAACTTCGCCGAGTAACTCAAAATGCCCAATCGTCCGCTGTTCTCCAATCGTTGTCGACAGGGCATTCTGATCAACATTTATCAATCCAAAGTGACCTCCGCAATTGATGCAATCCATGTTCGACAAATCAGAGTCTGGCTCGAAAAGCATCTCGCTTTGACATTGGGGGCAACGAACTTGCATGTATTTTTCGAACGTATGGGACGCAGATTTACCAGACACTCGTTAGATTTTAGCAAGTTCTCAACGTTTTCGAAAGCAACCACCGGGCGACTGTTCGCTTTGACTAAATCGCGTGGCGCGCAACCAAGTTTAATATTCCAGAATCAATTCGGCAAACAGGCTAAACAGCTTATCGGTCTTGCCGTCTAGTTGCTCGTAGAGATCGTCAAAACCACGCCCAGGAATCAGGCCCGATACGCCCCCAATCAAAATGGCGTTATCATTGAGCAAGGGACGAAACTCGAGCCCAAGACTCAAATCCGTGCCTACAAAGTCGTCAATCCCGCCTTGAAACGTAAATGTCTCAAGAACCCCTGTCTCATCGAACCAGAGAAAATTAACATTCGCGATTAACTTGGTCCGTGGTGTCACATCCGCGTCCACCCCAAAATTCAGCAAATGCAACCCGGGATTCACAAAATTCGTCTGGCCCTGAATCTTACTCGCGCGCAAGTTTGGAACCAGACTTTCCGCATTGACCAACTTCACCCCAAACAGACCAATTGCTTGTCGTTGCCAATAGCTAAATTCACCGCCGGCAAAGTTTGGATTATCAAAAATAGCATCAAACCCCTGACCGCGACCATCATTGATATCGTGATCGCCGGAAGCAAAGAAATACGAGGACCGGAAACGCATCCAATCACGGTCAATCGACAATTCCACTGCCGCCATCCAAGCGTTAATTTCTATTGGTTTTCCAGCCAGTGGGTTTAAGCTATCCTCACCTCGAACCATGTATATCGCATGGCTCACGTTTAGCTTATTAATATGTCCGTTGCCAGCGATGCCGTAATAGTACGAATCTACTGTGTGCGGTGCGAACACACCAACGGGATCCGGCCGTACAAGAAATTTGTTATCGTCAAAACGTCGAGACGCCTTATCGTGGTTATAGTGAAAGCTGATTTCCGCTGTATATCCTAGCCAGATAAAATCCTGGCGATAATAATTCATAATGAACGTATTTTGATGACGGTCTGCAAACGTGTTTAATTCGCTGTTGCTATCCTTCTCCGTCTGGTCAAACCAAATGACGTTGAATTGATCGCGATTGGAATGCCGTGTGCCAAAAATTCTGACCGAGCGATTTGTGTCTGAAAAAATGAATCCGCGGAAATCGCTAGTAAAAAACTGTGACCCAAGTCGCGCCGACGTAAAGTCATAGTTCACGCTAGTATCACGCAACTTTTCTTCATAAAACCATTCGTCCAGGGCAAATTCATCGCTAAATCGCGACGTCCCCGCACGGACGTCAGGACTAACAATTCCCAGTTCGTCCGCGTCAAGATAGTTCATGTTGTAGACCATCGTCGCCTTGACCCGCCAATCCTCGGGTTTGAATTTTGTGTTACCGTGAAAAATGTCGGCGGTCACTCGCAGATCGTGTTTGTAAAACAACTGATCCGGATCCCCAAAGAACTCCGAACTATTCGGATTCAGCGTGCTTTCAAACGGTGTTGTGGGAGTTGGCGTGTCACGACTTTCAATGAACTGAGTACTATTAAACGTCAAATTTAGAAAAGTGTGTTGACCTACAATCGGATAGTCGCCCTTGAGCACGTTTTGGTGGTAGGGGTCAAACATACCACCGTTTACGTAAGGATAGTCGTCAACCATCAACTCATCTTCACTGCGGCCCTTCATCAGTTGCTGCATCAATAGCGGGTGCTTCTCTAACAGAGCATTGCGATCCCAATCTGGAAAACCTATCCGCCAACGATCTTCAACAGGCGCAAAATCCACACCCGTCCCGTATTCACTAGGCACAACTCCCGATGGCCCCGCAAAACCGGGAGGTAAATCCAGTTTCCAAAGGTTTTCCTGTTTGGGCGAATTTTGGGACTTCTCCGGAGTTTCTTCGGATCCAGTCACGTTATTGGAACGTTCTCGTAAAATGTGAGGAAACACGCGACTATCCGCTGTCCGAGCACTTTCGGGTTGGACTAATTGAGCTTGTGAACCAGCTGCACCGCTGTTGGAAGCCGGCGCATCAGGAATTTGAGAGTCGCTGAGCCGAACTTTCACCGGTGCGGCCACGCTAGGCTGAACACTTATGAACCAACTCGACAACAATACAGCACACACAACCCTCAAAATATATCGAGGGCCTTTCGCATGACGAATTGTATAAGTAGCTAAAAACACAGTATTTCGGCCATCTGTTAAAATATTCCAATAACACCAATAGGGAAAACCTTAGCGGTTTTATCGGATAGGTTAAACAAACGCTTGAAAACGATCGACTAATAATTGTAAAGAAGTCCATTATTATCTCGTTTCACCGTTTTTGCTGCTTCGCCAGCAAAACAGGGTTGCTGTTATGGAAAAACAACGTCGATTTTCAACGCGTTTACTGCGGTTTGAATCCCTCGAGACCCGCGAGTTACTCGCGGGACTTAATCTGTATCACAATGCCTTGGAGCCATTAGACGTAAACGCTGACTCATACGTCGCGCCAATTGACGCAGTGATAATTATCAATCAGCTCAACGGGGACGCTGTAATCGACTTAGACGCTGAAGGAGATTTGCCGCCTGGTTTTACGGGTTTCGTTGATGTTGATAACGACTTGATTTTATCGCCGGCAGACGCTCTCAATGTAATCAACGGACTTAACCGCACCACACCAGTCGTTGACCCATCCATCAACATCACCGAGTCCGACGTCGCAGCTCTGCTAGATCGTGCTTCCGCGGCCAGCAGCACCAGCGCCGACGCGATCGTGGCAATCGTCGATCGGGGCGGGGCTATTCTTGGCGTCCGCGTTGGTACCAACATAAACATGGACGAACCGACTCTCGTGTTCGCAATTGATGGTGCCGTTGCCAAAGCACGAACCGCAGCGTTTTTTGCTAACAATGCCGCACCACTTACATCCCGAACGATTCGCATGATCAGTCAATCAACCATCACCCAGCGAGAAGTGGAAGCTAATCCAAATATCCCGGATCCCTTGATCCGCGGCCCCGGCACAGTCGCTCCGATAGGCACCGGCGCTCACTTTCCACCAGGCGTCATGTTTACCCCGACGGTTGATTTATTCGACATTGAACACACGAACCGCGACAGCATACTACACCCTGGGGTCGACGGCATCCGCGACGCGACCGATATACTACTACCATATCGATTCAACATCGATTCGGAACGACTTGTCCCTGACCCCGCCGACCCAAACGACTTCGTGAAACTTGTTCCGGAGGGAAATGAAATATACGCGCCCGAATCCTACGGTTTCCAATCCGGACGCCGGCCATTTGCCCAGTCGAGGGGAATTGCCACGCTTCCCGGCGGAATCCCCCTTTATAAAAACGATAATCTAACAGGGGGGATCGGAGTCTTTTTCCCGGGACCCGATGGATATGCAACGCACGAACAGGGTTTTACTTCCTTTTATGGGAACAACGACAAAACGGGGCCGGTTCCTGCAAATGCCTCGCGCACAGAAGTTCTTCAAGCAGCCGTTGACCGCACCAACGCTCCCAAAGTTCTCGAGGCAGAATGGATCGCATTTGCCGCGACTGGTGGAAGCAGTGACGCTGGAGCACGTGTTGACTTCCTGCCGGTTGCACCAGACCCTTCTGAACCACCGCCGATCCCACTGCCGGCAGTACCTGGATTCGACCTCCCCTTTGGCAGGCTCGATCTAGTCGGAATCACGCTCGAGGTCGTTGGCCCCAATCCTACAACAAGCGACGCCCGTGCTGGAATCACCCGCATCACTGACCTTAGAAAGACACTCACGCCGGGCAGGATCACCAACAATGACGGTACGCCCCTCAACAATGAAATTGTCGGCACGAATTCGGCGGGCGTTGATTTGTTTTCCGCTGGCGGAACTCAAGTGCCAGACCAATGGTTAGTCATGCCCCACGCCGGCAAGCCACATGTACTGACCGACCCAATCACCGGTAAACCTATCTCAGATTCCATGGGAAATCCAGTTACCGCTCAATTAACACTACAGGAGGTCGAAACCATTATTCAAAATGCGATCGCCCAAGCCGACGAAGTACGAGCCGGAATTCGCTTGCTCGCCAACGGAACACCCGGAGCGCGGACCCGTATGGTTTTTGCTGTCGCCGACCATGACGGGGAAATTTTGGCCCTCTATCGCATGCCCGATGCTACTTATTTCTCTATCGCCGTAGCGGTAGCCAAAGCCCGAAACATGGCCTACTACAACAGCGCCGCAGAAGTAAATCCAGTCGACCTTTGCGATACTAACCAACTCGGTAAGGCACACACGAACCGCACATTCCGTTTCCTAGCAGATCCCCGATTTCCCGATGGAATTGACTTTGCCGACGCTGGGTGTTTTTCAATTCTAAATGACCCGGGAATCGATCCCATCACTGCAGAAAACATCGCCGGCCCAAGTTTATTCTCCGACTTTCAATCTGTTTTGGGATTCACTAGATTCAACCCGGAACGAAACTTTCACCGCCCATTTAATGCGGTGACATCGCTCAACGAAAACGGAGTTGTCTTTTTCCCTGGAGCCGCACCTTTATATAAATCGGCGGCTCTAAACGGCGGTTTAGGTCTCATCGGCGGTTTAGGTGTGAGCGGCGACGGAGTTGACCAAGACGATGTTGTTGCCGCTGCCGGCGCTCTAGGCTTCGAACCCCCAACTGGGCTAACTGTCGACCATATCAAGATCGATGGCGTACCGTTACCATACCAAAAATTTCTGCGCAACCCACTAGGCTAATCAGTCGGAAGCACGCGCGCTGGGAAATTCGGATTACTCGTTCAAACGCGGCGTAAGCCTGATTGACTACACGCCCTGAGGCAAAGGTGGGGATTTCCGAAGATTTCCTGTCCGGTTTTCTGCGCCGCCGGCAATCAACTCCTTAGCAAGGGTAATATTATTTACTGGGGACAGTATAATCAATTTGCTCAACAATTATTTTTTCCCACCTAACCAGCAAAAGACTATGACCAACCTCACACAACAACAACTCGACGAACTTGCCAACCTCCTCGAAACTAACCAAGGTGCTGAAGTCGAATCGTTTTTGGAGCAAATCTTTAACGCTACTGTTGTTGAGCCCGAAAACGTCGACACGTTACATGAAGCCGCTCCGACGGCCGAGGCAGATAATCTCGAGACGCTGCAGGAACCATCGTTCGCGACCGACGCAGATAACGCCCAAACACTGCACGGGGATTACGGCACAGACAATCCCCCTACAAAGGAGCCCCTGACACGCGGTAAAAGCCGCCAAGCCGCGCTCGCGGACACCGCCATGGTAAATCGCTTCGGTGATTATGAGCTACTCGGCGAAATCGCCCGCGGCGGCATGGGTGTTGTCTACAAAGCTCGTCAAATAGCGCTTAACCGAGAAGTTGCGATCAAGATGATTCTCTCTGGGCAGTTTGCTAATGACGATGAGATGGAACGCTTCTACGCCGAAGCGGAAGCGGCCGCGAGCCTGAACCACCCCAACATCGTAACTATCTATGAAATCGGTGAAGTCGACGGACGGCATTTTTTCTCCATGGAATACGTCCCCGGCGATAGTCTTGCGGACCTCGTGCGGGAACGACCGCTGGCCCCGCGACGCGCCGCCAACTATATTTCGGATATTTGCGAAGCCGTACATCTTGCGCATGACAACGGTATCCTACATCGCGATATAAAACCAGCCAACGTACTGGTTAACAACAAAGACATCCCCTTGGTGACTGACTTTGGACTCGCTAAGCAAGTACACGAAAAGTCCGGTATGACAATGGAAGGATCCGTTCTTGGCACTCCCAGCTATATGCCCCCGGAACAGGCACGTGGCAATCTTGATGAAGTCGACGCGCGCAGTGATATCTACGCGATCGGTGCGACGCTGTACCAACTGCTCACAGGCAACCCGCCATTTGCAGCTGCCAGCGTTTACGAAACCATCCGCCAAGTGCTCAACAAAGAACCTGCTGAACCCAAAGAACGCAACCCAGACATTCCTCAGGATTTAGCCACTATCTGCATGAAGTGCTTGCAAAAATCTCCCGATAAACGGTATCAAACCGCACTCGAATTAAAGGAGGAACTCCAGCGTTTTCTACAGGGCATGCCAATCCTGGCACGACCGATTGGTAACGTCGAACGACTCACACGTTGGTGCCTTCGGAACCCCCTCATCGCTAGTAGCAGCGCCACCGCAATTTTAGGCGTGCTCGCAATGCTCATAACCATGACGATTGCCTACTTTGTCACTAACGATGCTTTACTCGATGCCCGCAAGAGTTTCGAACGCTCCAAGCAGACAGTTGACGATTTTTTTGTTGTCGTGACTCAAAATGAGTTGCTGCAAACCCCTAATACGCGCGTGGTTCGCGAGGTAATGCTCGATAAAGCTCTGCAATACTATGAAAGTTTGCGGCAACAACGCGCCGGAAACCTGACCGACGAGCGGACCTTTCTTGCAGACAGCGCTGATCTTGAATTCAAAATTGGGCAAATCGCGGAAGCCCAAGGCAACACTCTTTCGGCCATCGATCACTACGATAACGCCGCAAACACAGTAAAAACACTACTAAAACAATCCGATGAGGACCGGGAACAACTGCGACTCAAACTATCGAGTTACCTAACTCCACTTGTACGAATTCATACACGAGATAATTCCGACGAATTCAAACAAGCTTCGGATTTATCCAAACAGGTGCGCAATCACCGACAAGCCGTCCACAACGACAATCCTAGGAATCTGGAATATGCGAGGCTCTTCGCCAATGCCTGTATGAATGTGGGCACCGTGCTCGTGGAACGACAAATTTATTCACTGGGCGAACAATCATTGCAAGAAGCCCAGGCAATTCGCCAACAAATTCTGGAAAACCCAACCGTAGATAAAGATACTACCTTGACCGTACAGCGGGACTTAAGCAAGGGCTATTACCAACTGGCGGCATTAAAGAATCGAGAGAGCTCTGAGGATAGTTTCAAACAAACTGAACACTACCTTAACCTAGCACTCGCATCGCTTCAATCGATGCAGCACGACAACGGCAACTGGGCGGCCATCAATGAAGACGATCACCTACAAGCAGTCCGACTGTTAAACTTGCGCCTGTCACATTGGACTAATGCCGCAAATAGGGAGTTGAAAACAGGGTTGAGTCCGCTTCAAGATATCGAACAAGGTTCCAAACACATTGCCGAATTATCCGATGTCATGGATCGACCCGCGGTTACCAGTTCGATCCTACAATTTCAGCGAGCACGACTTAATTTCGTCATACGGAATAAGAACCTTGCTCAACTGCATTCCGTCATGTCAGACATTTCACAACTTTTAGACGCGCCTCGACAACAAACTGTCGTAGCGAAACACCTTCCACGTCATAGGTTGGAAAGTCTCCGCATATTAAGCCAACAAGAAGAATCCTACGCACAATTTGTTACGGCGCTCGAGGCAACCATGGACGATCTTGTTGACCAATGCCAAGGTTACGACAGTGATGGTGATGCCCCTCTCCTCAACGAAGCTTGGACAACCGCCTGGCTGTGGATGGGAAACACGGCTGCGGACGTTGCCACCCACATGCTTGAGGACCTGGACCGCATCGCTCAAGAAGAATCTGCTTCGAAGCCCGAATTGCCCAAAATCGTTTCCTTGCTACAACGGATACAACGCGTCCATTATCGTATGGCACAGCTAATCGAGTCTCTGCCTGAAGAAGCGACGTCGGAAGTGGCATATTTAGTGAACGATCGGATTCTAGAAAGCGTCGATGACCTCACTCGTCAACTAAATACCGCAGCCGCTCAATTCACGAACATCATCTTGGCGGAGTAGTGGAACGTGCCATTAACTCCAATTTCACATGTTTTGAGTGCGTCGGGGATTGCTATTGAAGTGCGAGCCTTATTTTGTCGATAATATTGCAAACAAAACCATATGCAATTTTTTTTGAAAATGTGAGCTGCGATGCATTACCGACAGTATTTCGTTCTATTGTTGTACGGTTTTATTACGTTGAGCCTTTCTACCAACGCTATTTTCGCATATCAGGACACTTCCGACGTCCCCCCAAAACCTCTCGACAAACAGACCAAACCAAAAGCTGACGAGTCGGATGCGAAGGATGACAAAAAACGCCCAACCAAACCCACCGTACGAAAGACTCCTACCCGTGCAGAACTTTTAGCTCGCACACGAATGCTCACCGACTCTCGCATGCCCAATATGTGGGGCGATTTCTTTGATGGTACACCTTACCCATTGACACTAAACGACCCCGCCGCCTTATCAAATGACTGGCAAAATGAGTCCAATTCGTCCAGCGAACCCCTACGAGGTCTGCGGCTTCCCAGAACAGGCGGCTTAGCACTACGGCGCATAAAACTTGCGGAAAATAGCAGCCCGTTACCCATGGATCGCTGGATTGCTAACTACAATTTATTCGATAGCGTCGACAGCATTGGAGACGTAACCCGCTTCACTTTTGGCGCTGAGAAAACGTTCGATGACGGACTGAAGTCATTCGAAGCCCGCATATCTTTTGCGCACACGCTTTCCAACAACCAGATCTTTAGAGTTCCTGTAAACGGACCTCCTTTTGTAACTCAAAACCTAGACGACGAATTTGGAAACCTCGTTCTCACATATAAACAGATAATCCGTCCACTTGACGACGGCATCGTAACCGCTGGAATCGGCGTCGGTCTCCCCACGGCCAACGACCAATTTCTGTTCAATCAAGACGCCGCCGACCCAATTCTGCTAATGAAAGTGCATAATGACGCGGTTCACTTGATGCCATTTATTGCGTTTATGCGACAACCAAACGAAAACTTGATGATTCAGGGATTCGCTCAAGTAGATTTTGCGACGACCCGGAACCCAGTTTTAATCAGAACATTTGCTCAACCGGGCCAACTCACCAATGCGGCAAAAATCGAAGATGTGCCTCTTCTTTTCCTCGACCTCGGTCTCGCCTATAAATGGATCGAAAATCGGGAAGGTCTCATCAACGCCGTCACACCATTGCTCGAGCTCCATTACTCACTGGGAATGCGAGACCGCGACCAGTTGCAATTTCCGCCAACAGTGCCTCAAGTTTTCAACTTTGAAGCATCCGGCCGCATCAGCGTATTGAACCTCACCGCCGGAGCCTCACTACAAATTGGCGATTCCATCTTTGTTCGCCCCGCTGTTTCTATTCCTCTTAGCAACGGAGCGGGTGCTGGCTACGACTATGAATTCGGCGTGCATATCAATATATTGCGCTAACGTCATTTAACATCAAGGTTGTAGACAGAATCGAATTCCTCAGGGTTTCCCTCCAGCCCCTCATGCGCCCATAGTGACAATAACAGCGATGGTCGATCATCAATAAAGCCAGTCGTTTCCATTACACGCTCAAGCATTGAAATACACTCATTAAATTGCCTGGCACAAAAACATTCCAGTGCATTCTCATACACTTCTTTGTTGCGTCTCCACATCGCTTTTACCTGCTGATCCTGCAATTCAAATACTGCCGCTGGCTGTTGAATACCAACCACCCGCACCTCACAAACTTCTCGCAACAAAAATTCATCGCCGATCAGTTGTTCCGAATTATCGGTAATAAGAATAGAAACTCCTAATTGTTTAGTCGCGCCTTCCACGCGACTGGCAAGATTGACCGCATGACCCATCGGTCCATATTTAATGCGGTGCCGACTCCCAGCATTGCCCACAAGGGCCTCACCTGAGTTTATGCCAATCCCCACCTTCAACGGCATTCCGGCTCGTTCGGCCCATTTGTCATTTAACGCAGGCATGGCAGCTTGCATAGCAATTGCTGCACGACAGGCACGCTGAGCATGATCGGCTTGATCCAGCGGCGCATTCCACATTGCTGCCATCCCATCACCTGCATAATTGATAATCGCGCCGCCTGCATCCAACACGCACTGGGTTAAAGCATCCATCACGTCGCGCATCATCGCGTAAATGCCTTCGGCGCCCAACGTTTCGCTGATCGCAGAGAAGTTTCGCAGATCCGAAAACAAACACGTGATGAAGCGTTGTTGGCCATCCAGAAAAGTGGGGTCACGTTCAAGCTCACCGGCCAACTCCGGCGAAACAAACTCCTCAAACTGAATCCGCAAGCGGGCAACTTTCGCTTCGCGCTCTATCCGGGCCAATCCAGCGCTGACGCTACAGGCGAGCAACTGCATAACTTGGGCTTCCAGTGGCGTAATTCCCGCACCCCCAACGTCCATTTGCTCACGCGCACCATAAACAGCACCTATCACTTCACCGTCACTGCAAAACACTGGACTAGCAACTACAGAATCGACGTTAGCTAAACTCTGCGGTGAATCCATTTCGGATACCGGTTCATAAAATGTCCTAGCCTCAGTCTGCATCCGATGTAAAACAGAACGACTAAATGTTAAATCGTCAACCGCTTCACTGGAACTCTCCGCTACACTCCGCCAACCATGTTTGTCTAGTAACAATACCATTCCGTGATCTAGGCCAATGGAGGTAACGACGGCGTCTGCCGTTTCTTGATAGAACTCAGGTGAACCCGCGGACGATTGCTGTACGGATAATATCGACTCCAACCAATTGGCAATCGTAGCGCCTTCCGGCGCACTGCCATCGGGCAACATGACCGTCGCTTGGTGATCGGAAATACTACTCATAATGGGCGCTGAAATAGTGGCCACGTTTCGATTACCCTCAGGTAACTCGACGTTCATCCCCAATTTGATCGTTGTGCGCCCCAGTCCAATAGTAGTCGGAACCTGCACAATTGCCGTAGCGCCTTTGGCAATGGTTTGCCCATTCTGAAGCTTCGCCTCAGCAGTACCCACGTTACTAATTTGGATCCCTTCATCGCATACCGTCAACCGCATCTGCTGTCTCGACACATAGCGGTCCTTGATAATGATATGGGCAGACTGGTCCTCAGGCGCAATTCTGCCTAACGTCAAGCTCTCGCTGAGCACGCCTTCTTCGACCTGTTCCGAGTTAGTAATTAGAACTTTGTACATAAGCTACCAATGTACCACATACTTTCAAATCACAAAAACAACACGACTCTGAATTATACGCTTTCCATCAGTTGTCGAAGGCGCGTGCAAAAAACTCCGATGCGTTCACTCGCATCGCCGCTTCATGCGGGCACTGAGATACACAAACTGGTCCGTTATCGTGAAAGTCGCTGCACATGTCGCATACCACCGCGCGCTCCGTAGGCACTTCCACAATGGGCAAGACAACGCCATCAGTAGTTGCGGAAGTAATTACGCCCGCCGATTGCACCGGATCCAACCGCAGCGACATTAGCATAGAGCCATCGGATATAACTCGCGATTCGACACCTTCGGGAATTTCAACCGACACCGCTATCCAATTCACCTTCCTAGAGACCAGATCTTTCGAGTCAATCATTCCTTCAAACACCCCACGTTTTGCCTGCCTCGCGTCCTGCGACAATTCCAATTGAACTCCATTGAGCCACACCGTTGGCGACAAGGATTCACAAACAATTGTTAATCGACCAATTTCGGCGTTTGTTATTTCGTCCAATGGAACTGAAAATTGACTGCGAAACAAAACAGGTTCTAGTATTTCCGGATCGCCATGAAGCCAACGCTCGGGATTTATCGCCACCAAATCCTGTTGAAAATCAATCGACCACGAGAAGGGTGAAATAGATTTAAACCACTGCCCCTGCTTGCCGCCAGTCTGCCAGTTACTCGACGCACAACTTTGTACGCAATATTCCCAATCAACGCTCTGCTCCATAATCCAACCCACATCGTGCATTTGAATCGAATCATAGGGACACTGACGCTCGCACAACGCACACCCGATACACCAATCCTCGATAATTATCTGTCCGTCCTTTCCTCGTTGAATTGATCCCACCGGACAACCTATCATGCAGGAAGGATTAAAGCACTGACGACAGGCGGAAGGCACCAAAAAGCGATCGAAGCGTGGACCATCTAAAAATAATCGAGAATACCCATCATCATGACTGCCAATGCAAGCCTGAACACAGTCTCCGCAGCGGGTACATGCGTCCAAGTCGATCAATAACAGGTTCTGGCCCTGTGCTAAACCTTGGTCATGAAAATCGGGCGTAGTATCCCAGGCCGACGCAATAAAATCCTGGGTGTCCATTTCAAGTTCAGCAGTCCGCTCCGACACAAGCTCGTCCGCGCGACTTCTCAACTCGGAGGATGATTTCAACACAGTCAGAAATGCACTCGATTCAATTCGCACAAGCTCCACTCGTCCCGCGCGAATGCCCGTGCCTTGAACAGCGTGGTCGTAGGCGATGCAGGTGGCCGTTCGCGGTGCGTTGTTGACAACACCCATCTCCCCCAAACATTCCCCTCGCGATAAATACCCCAACACCTGTTTCGGACCATTGCGTTGTTTGTTTTCTGGAAGAAGATTCCCCAGTAATCTGTTCAATAAATAGTAATTGGCGGTGCGAACTTGTATCGGCGACCAAGCTTTTTTTACACCCACAATTCCGTTTGGGTAATCGCCGACTAACTCGGCGAATGCATCCTCTTCGACCAAGGTGGAAAATCCGTTGCCCTGAAACATCTCACGCAGATTTAACAGTTTATTAAATCCCGCAGCCAGTACCTCGGCCTGTTCATCGTTAATGGAATCCAAGTTGATGCTCGGGGAATCCACAACCGTTTGCGCGCCGACTGGTAAAAGATCATATACCTCACCAAATGCGCCGCTCGCACCAGTTTTAACTATTTTCGCCGCTGCTGGTATGGGTTTCGCCGCACCGCCGCCACCCGTTGCTGCCGCAAGGATATCCGCTGCCGATGGTTTACCTTTCGCCGGTACCTCCGCAGCACCGCCGCCACCCGTTGCTGCCGCAAGGATATCCGCTGCCGATGGTTTACTGGTCACAGGTTGGCCTATGTCGTTAATTTCGCCGTCGGTTCCCGCAATGCCACCCCCAAGCATGGCGCAAACTTTAGCCCACTTCACATCCTTTGCGTGGATTCCTGTATTTATTCCGGCCACAACCTGAATAATTCCGCTGCGAACGATAAACACTGAGTCTGAGAACTCCGCTTCGTTAAAGATTATGTCACCAGGTTCGTATACGTGCAAGGTTGCGAACTCTGCCATACGGTCCAGTAATTGTTCGTCGACCCCTTCAAACACATGTAGCCGCCGCAAGTGACCATTGAGTACTCGTTCGCGATAAGCGGCATCAACCTTTTCCCGGTAACCAGTATCCTTCTGTAGTTGATCGAAGATGCTGCGCAGGAATTCGATAACGTAACAGTCCTGTTCAGCGACAACTGTTGCTGACCGCGGTGCGAGTGTCATGCAGCTCATTTCACCGAAGACATCTCCCGCAAACATGAACCCCTTGCGTGTCTCATAATCAATGTCAACGGGCCCGTCATTGGCAATCATATCCGGCGTGCGATGCGAGGCATTGAGGTTCCGTTGGTTTTTCGATTTACTGAAGGGATTCAGTTTTTCAACCCAACCTTTTGTCGCTGCAATGCGGCGAGTACTATCGAGTAAAATTGCGGCGGCTACTGGATCTTTCGCATCACGTTCCACCCCAGCTTTCGACTGCCCAACTACTTTAGCGACGTCTTTGTTGTTGGTAATGTAAAATCCACTATTACCAGCGTCTCCTTGACGGCAAATCACATCGCCAGAAGAAAATTTGCGTAACACAATAGCACCAGGGAATTTTTCAACGGACACTTTTTTTTTCAATCCACCAAACAATTCGAATCCAGCCAGTTCCTCTGAATTTAATAACTGATCGCCTCGGCCAAGTTCCAACTCGACTTCGGGTTTCACTGTAAGTGGCTTTAACGCGTCGCTCAATGTTGCACTTTCAAAAAAACGTATTCTCTAACACACGACCCAAAAACGGTCTTAACCAACTCTATTTACTGAAGAAGAACCTATTAATTCTAATTCATAAATCATTTTCGGACTTGATTTAGTTTCCTCTTAATTATCATAATACATAATAGACGATAAAAAGGTAGTTTATAGACGTTTTCTACTGTTACTTTGGACCAAAACACTTCTCGAGGAATCAATTCGTTGGTAATCAACCGTGGACATGCAGCGTGGTGTGTCACTAGTCTCGCCTTGGTCATCCTTGCAACGGGGCTTTACATCCCGTACGCCAACAATGCACCGCATGGCGCCACTGGTAACAGCATTGCTGGCCTCCTCTTTGGTATTGCAGGTACGACCGCCATGATTTTTGCTGGGCTGCTGGCCGTGCGAAGACGCCTCGTTACCAGAAAATTCGGTTCTATTTCATGGTGGCTTAAAGGTCACCTTTGGATTGGTTTATGCAGCGCACCGTTAATATTCTTTCACTCAGGTTTTCGTTTTGGAGGCGCCCTTGAACAACTAACCATGTGGTGCTTCCTGGCCGTTATAGTCAGTGGCATAATTGGCCAGGTCCTGCAACACGTCACGCCAAGATTCATGAAAACAGCAGCGCCGCAGCAAGCGATTTTTGAGCAGCTTGAGGTTGCCATTACGTCATTGAAAAAAGCCGCTGATCAACAAATGCTCAGCGTTTACGACACCCTGTTCGTCGACGTGCAGGACGGCGAAGGTGAATTAGCCGATGATTTTCTGCGTGCTTTCTACCTGAAACATGTACGAATATTTTTACAAGTCGAGGTTGATCCTAAGTCGTCACTACTTAACGCAACACAAGCTGAAGGAATTTTTGCGACGGTCCGTGACGGCATTCCCCGTAAGATGGTGTCTGTCGCATTGGGGCTAGAATCAATTTGCAACGAACGACGACAACTCATCGCACAAAATAAACTACAATGGATCATGCATGGCTGGACGCTGATTCACATACCACTTTCAATATCACTACTTATCCTCACGCTCATGCATATCATCATGTCACTCTACTTTTAATCGATTTTCGCGCACGCAGCACTCATGGTTGATTCTAGGTTTATCAGATCGATCTCTCAACGTTTCGACATCGAGACGGCGAGACACCCCAACAAGTTGCGCCGCTTGCGCTGGCGAGTCACTTGTAGCTGCGCCTTGCTCACCCTACTAATCATCTTTGGCAACCTCGCATTTAGTGGCGATGCTGTCTTTCAGTCCCGACCGGTAACGTTCAGTCACGCTCGATACGCTAACGACTGCAAACAATGCCACGATGCCAGTTTCCAACTTCCTCGCCGGCTGCTCGGCAACACAGACGCATTATTTATTCATAGTTGCCAACAATGCCACGAACAACGCATGGCCGACCATCACGGAAAACCTACTGATTCGTCAAGCATCGCCGACTGTGCATCCTGTCACAGTGAGCATCGCGGGCTAACGTCTCTTACGAATGTGTCCGATTCGCAGTGCGTAACTTGCCACAGTGATATCAACGCCAAAACCGAACACCACCAATCCGCCTTTGCTAACAGTGTCAATTCAATCGATTCACACCCTGAAATAACCTTGTTAAAACAATGGGTTAACTCTCAACCGAAACACACCCACGGCGCCTACCAAGTGGCCAAACTCGACGGCAAGGAGACTGGGAGATTTATTGACGCTAGCAACATTAAGTTCAATCATGCCGTTCACCTTCAGGAAGACGGCGTACTCGTTCCACCCGATCACCCCGATTACGGCCGCCAGTTAGCCAACGGTTTATCAACCACAACACTCGACTGCGCTAGTTGCCACACCCCAGACGCGATCGGACAGGGGATGCAACCGATCAATTATGAGCAACATTGTGCCAACTGCCATCAACTCTCCTACAGCACGCTCTTAGCCAACACCCCGCTCGCACGTAACAAACCGCTGCCCCATGTCGACCCTGAACTAATCAACGGAATATTGCGCGACCGCCTGATAAATTATCGCAAATTACAAAACAATCCAACGATCAAGGATCCCAACCAAATCGATGACTTCGGCGCGACCCGCAATCCTGCCAAAGTTCCGCTATCAGACGACCCACAATCGAATTGGAATTGGATGGAATCGCACTTACCAAATATACAATCGCTCTTGTTTGCCGGTGGCAAAACAGCAGGGCAGGGAGATTTGCAGAATGGCTGCGCATTATGCCACACCTTCGAGTGGCACGGGAACACAGATACGAGCGATTCTGGTATCAACTGGAGCATCCGGGCTTCCAACATCCCCGACAAATGGTTGGTCCACTCTAAATTTCCACATGACCGTCATGCACAAACTAGTTGTGTCGAATGCCATTACACAACCGGCACTGAAAACGGCGATACGATTACGGCCAAGCAAAGTGTCAGTGGTACAGACATTCTAATAGCGCCCATTAAGAAATGTCAGTCCTGCCACACTGACGCACGTAATCAGACTCCTGCTATCGCTCGCGGGCGCTGCGTCCATTGCCACGACTACCATAACGATCATACGTCGGGACATAAACCTATCCTAGGGAATCCGTAAAGATGCCACGCCCACTTCCCCAATTAGTGATCTTCGCAATCATTGTGGGGGTTGCTGTTGCGCTATTTCCAACAACTCACCCAACGCCTGTTCAACTCACACAGCGCAATCTTACCTCCGTTGCAACCAACACTGTTTCATCAGTTGATGACACGAATTCCACCAGCGTCGCCCATAGTGTCGGCGCCCGCACATGCGCTTCGTCCACTTGCCATGGAAGCCCTCGTCCTGACACCCAACACGCCAATATGATTCGTCGCGACGAATATACAATATGGCTCGAACAAGATCCACACGCTCGGGCCTACACGGACCTCAATTCACCGCTTGGCGAACAGATATTCGCACAACTCGGACTTACCAAGAATGGTAAGGTTTCCCGTGGCAACAAGGCGCGCTACCAATCAGCCTACAACAACTGTTTACAATGCCATGCCACGACGATTGAGTCGTTGGGTAAAACTGGGGACCTCGAAACCATAGCAACGGAAGGCATTAGTTGCGAATCCTGCCATGGGGCAGCAAGTAACTGGCGGACCACTCATTACACGACGGATTTCACGGCTTTGTCGACAGAAGAAAAGGCCAAACAAGGGATGACCAACGTTGGCAACGTTTGGCAACGAACAAATGCATGCGTCAAATGTCATGTTGGGTCGGCAACCGCGGAAGTCAACCATGATCTCATTGCGGCTGGGCACCCCGTTCTGAAATTTGAGATGAGCGCCTATTCCGCTCAAATGCCCAAGCACTGGAAAACGCCTCGGGGTGCCAGCCCGACCCAAAAACACCACGAAACACGCTTGTGGTTCATGGGGCAAATCTCCTCGCTTATCGCATCATTAGAGCAACTTCAAGCGAGAGCAAACAAGTCGTCAAAGCCGAATTCTCAACTACACCAAGTCTGGCCGGAACTCAGCGAATCTAACTGTTACGCCTGCCATCATGACCTCGACCAGTCCGACACGTGGCGCCCTTCCAGCACTGACCCGCTCGCCGGACATAATCATCTATTAGCAATCAATGACTGGTATGCCAGCACACTCGCTGCGATAGCACGAGTAGAGGGCAAAGCAGGCAATAAGACCGCCCAACGCTTTGCCGAGAATTGGCAACTACTCACCGTCTCAATGGAAAAAACACTGTCCCCCGACCCAGGAGAAGTTTCAGCACGGTGCGGTGCCGCTCTCTCCGCACTGAACGATTGGTTAACGCCTAGTAGCCTTCGAACCAACCTACTACACAGCGAATACGACCACCAATCACTTGTAAACTTAACATCCGCGGTAATGCAAGACGATAACCTCAATCACATCCTACAAAACTGGGACCGGGCTACTCAAACTTATCTCGCATTGTACGCACTTTCTTGCACCCAAGATGCGGAGGGTAACATTGTGGTCTCCGCTAGCAAGAGCCTAAAAACCACACGAGATCTGCTCGCCTTCCCTCATCATACCGACTATCGCTTCGCAAGTCCCACAAATTTCAAGGGCGTGTTAAAACCAACCGAGGCGAGTGCCAACAACCGAACAGCGATTCGCACAGAACTGCTCAAAATTATCAATCAACTTAAACCACCCGTGTCATCAGACAAGTAACCGTTTTCTAGGTCACTCATTTTATGAATATAAAACGACTTTTTCCCTTCATCGTGTTCACCGGACTGCTGCTGGTCGGTATCAACGGATTCGTTAGCCTTATTGCGCAACCCAAGGCAACTGCAACAGTCGCCGCCGTTCGTTACCAAGGCAATTCCAGATGCTATCGGTGCCACGAGAAACCTTCCGATTTCGATATCAATACGGGTGTCACTAATTTTCTTGAGTTAACCGAAGCTAAGGATTGGACCAGCAAGGACAAGCACGGTTCCGCTTTAATTAACGTAACGGAAACGCCGATCGGAAAGCAGATGCTCACAAGGTTGAAAATTAAAGCCTCGGAGATTGAGCATCAGGCTCAATGCACGTCTTGCCACTCCAATCAGCATTGGGTTGAAAAGCACGACGACTATGCCGGATTGCCCGACAACATCATCGGCCGTGAATCAGGCGTAACATGTGAATCATGTCATGGCCCCAGCACTCAATGGGATCTCAAGCATTCGGATTCCCAATGGCGATTGGTTGATCCTGCCATCAAGGCACAACATGGCATGACTGATTTACGCGATCCAGTAGTTCGCGCGGAAACTTGCTTCTCTTGCCACATTGGTAACGCCGAACAGGGAAAGGTCGTAACTCACGAGATGTATGCGGCTGGGCATCCGCCACTGCCGAGCGTAGAACTCGATGCCTTCATTGACCAAATGCCAGCTCATTGGAATTCCACTAACACTAAGCAAGACTTCACCCACCGTGAGCGCTACCTGGAGTTGAATCGATACGTCCAAGACAGCGGCAAGATCGATCAGATTGTCTTAAATGCCCTCGTTGCTTACCGCACCTCACTACAGTTGATTGTTTCCATTAGTGACAAAGCCAACGAATACGCATGGCCAGAACTTGGAGTGTACGACTGTTATGGTTGCCACCATGAATTGAAGAGTCCAAGTTGGCGAGCGCAAACGCTGCCAGGCGTTGTACCGGGGCGGCCGCAATTTCATCTGTGGCCAACTACCCTCATCGCGTTAGACGACGCGAGTAATACACAATTGCAGACTGCCGGCAGTCAGCTCCGTGATAATCTCAACAAACAACCGTTTGGAAACGCCAAGTCAATTTCCAACGACATTGCACCATTAATCGCAGCTCTCACAACGGCCATTGATAATAAACTAGCAGCCCGCGCAATGGCGTTGGCCAACAATATCGACTCTAAGCCTCCAATGTCCTCTTCTAAAACGGACGCCAAGCTAGCGATAACAGCCTTGTGCCGTTTGACTACAACACAACCTGATAGTTTCGAATCCGCACGGCAGATAGCTTGGGCGATTCAGTCCGTATATCGCAGTAGCCAATTACCAGATAACACCGCCGTAACCTCGGCACTTGAACAGCTATCCAAGCAACTGATGCTCGAATTCCCTGCCGGTCCAGCACTACCAACGAGTACCAATCAAAAATCTAGCCAAATAGCAGTTTCACAGTACGATCCTGCCAAATTCCAGAAAATTATCGCTGACATTAATTCGGCCCTGAACCCTTAGTGGTAACTCCGTCGATGCTCGGTTAAACAGCGCAACGATTCAGCCCCTCTCCCATATTATTTACTTTCCATGCCTCCATTTCCCTTTAATCCGCCAACCACTTCCTGCCGATAATTATGATATACATTTCGTCGTTTTGTCGGTAACGGATTACCTACGTGATTAAAGTCAAAAAATATCGACAGATTCTACTAACAAGCCTCCTTCTTGGCGTTTTTTTTACATCCGCCGGTGCCGCTCAACCAGTTGCCGAAATTGTCGCCATACCAGTCGATTCGCCGCCGACAGTAAGCCCCGCAGAGGCCATTACTGAGTTATGGCGCAACATCCGCCGCGGAGTTGCCGAATCTCATCCACTCGCTCCATCGGAAGCAGGGCTCAAGCTTCTCAGCAAAACCAGAGCTGCGGCGAACGCTGAAAACAAGAACTGCGTTGCTTGTCATAAGGGAGTTACGGACATGCACAATGCCGACACAGTTCACCTCAGTTGTGTCGATTGCCACGGCGGCGATGCTGATGCTACGAAAATCGATAAAGCACATGTCCATCCACGTTTTCCGAAGCTGTGGAAGTCATCGGCCAACCCGGTTCGTTCCTACACGTTACTCAACCATGAAGATCCTGATTTCATTCAATTCGTTAATCCTGGCGACTTGCGCATCGCCTCTCGCAGTTGTGGAAAATGCCATCAGAACGAACACCTGCAGGTGAAGAAGAGCATGATGACGCACGGCTGTATGTTGTGGGGCGCTGCTTTATACAACAACGGTGCCGTCAAGATAAAATACCCCCGCTACGGCGAGAGCTACAGTGAAAACGGCGTGCCGCAGAGGATTTTTACCGTTCCACCCCCGACCCAAGATGAAATCGTCAAAAAAGGGGTCTTGCCTTTCTTGGAACCGTTGCCTCGCTTCCAAGTCACACAGCCAGGAAACATCCTACGAATCTTCGAACGAGGTAGCACCGCAATACCCGAAACAGGGATCCCTGACGTGCTCGAGGAACCGGGGCGACCGCGAGTTAGGCTTAGTGAACGAGGACTCGGTACCGACAACCGCACCGACCCCGTGTTTATCGGACTGCACAAGACACGACTGCTTGATCCTACACTTAACTTTCTTGGAACCAATGACCACGCCGGAGACTACCGTTCTAGCGGTTGCACAGCCTGCCACGTCGTTTACGCCAATGATAAATCCCCGGTGCATTCAGCTCAATTCGCAAAGTATGGCCACCAAGGTCTGAGCCACTCCGTCGACCCCACGATTCCTAAAAACGAACCGGGTCACCCCATCGAGCACAAATTCACGCTCGGTATTCCAACCAGTCAATGTATCGTCTGTCACGTGCATCCCGGGACTAATGTACTTAATAGTTACCTCGGCTTTATGTGGTGGGATAATGAAACGGATGGGGAGTTCATGTACCCCAAAGAACAGAAATATCCCACACCCAAAGACATTGACATAGCTCAGGCGAATAATCCAGAAGAGGCGTCGATTCGTGGAAACTGGTCTGACCCTGAGTTTCTATCAAAGGTCGGTGATCTTAATTCCAAACTAAAACAAACTCAATTTGCCGAATTCAACGGTCACGGCTGGGTCTATCGCGCTGTTTTTAAAAAGGATCGCTATGGAAACCTGCTTGACTTTGAGGGCAAGCCAGTCGAAAAATCGACCGATAGCATGCTGGACGCTATGAGACCACCTACGCGTCATGAACAAATCCACGGGAAAGAACGTCCCGATACGCCGGTGCATATGATGGACATTCACCTTGAAAAGGGCATGCACTGCGTCGATTGTCATTTTGCCGTCGATAATCACGGTAATACCAAATTATACGTGGAAGTCCGAGCGGGGATCGAAATAACCTGTCGCGATTGCCACGGTGACACTACCCAAAGCGTTATGGATCGGATTCTTGACGCCGATATCCTCGCGAACCAAAAAATGAAAACGACAGGGCCGGCCTCACCACCTGGCGGGACTAATCTACTGGCGCTCAGTACACCTTTCGGTAAACCACGGTTTGAAGTCCGCAACGGAGAACTTTATCAAAACTCGATGGTTACCTCGGGTCTGGATTGGCCTCTAGTACAAACTAAAGACACTATCACCCCAGGCAACCGGTTTTACAATCACCTGTCACACATGTCTAAGACTTCTCGTTTCGACCAAAACGGTAAAATCACATGGGGTGGTGATGGCAACGATGAGCAGTGCGCCCATCAAAGTGACAACATGAGCTGCATCGCTTGCCACTCATCATGGAATCCATCATGTTTTGGGTGCCATTTGCCACAAAAGGCTAATGCTAAAAAGAAGGACTTGCATTTTGAGGGTGATTTCACCCGCAACTACACGTCGTATAACTTCCAAACACTTCGTGATGATGTTTACATGCTCGCCCGTGACTCCAACGTCTCCGGTGGTCGTATCGGGCCAGCCCGCTCGGCTTGTGCTATCCATGTGTCCTCTTACAACATAAACCGCGAAATCATCTATACACAACAACAGACAATATCCTCCGATGGTCTTAGCGGAATAGCATTTAGCACCAACGTACCGCATACCGTTCGAGGCGGAGTTGGCTTGCCCCGTGCCGGCAGTGCTGGTGGAACCTATGAAACCAAAATGTGCACTGACTGCCACTTAAGTAAAAACCAAGACAACAACGCCATCATGGCACAACTGCTGATGCAGGGCACCAATTTCGTCAATTTCATTGGTCGTACCGCCTGGGTGGGCGCTGGCGAACATGGGCTTTTTGCTATCGAAGTCACGGAATTGTCCGAACCCCAAGCAGTCATTGGTAGCACACTACACAAGATTGCGTACCCAGACGACTATCAAAAACACCTCGACCACGACCGGCAATTACAGCACGCCCATGAGCATCCCGGTATCGACATTTCTGACCAGCTCAAGGGTGTAAATCGCAAGAAGAACCCCACCGAAGTTCATGAAGTGTTAGACGTACATCACCGCGGTGAATATGTCTATGCAGCCTGCGGAGCGGGTGGAGTGCGGATATACGACACTGCGTTTATCGGTCACAAAGGTTTCTCGGAACGCATTGTCACCGCTCCGGTATCTCCGCGGGGGCAGAAATTCTTTATCAAAACGCCCTATGCGACTTCCGTCGCTTCGCCAACGACCATAGCGCCCAGTCCCATTCGACGACAAACTGCGTTAAACGAAGAACCGGCGATACCTCTAATTTACGGATTTGTCTACGCGACAGACCTGGAACTAGGTTTGCTATGTGTCTTTGGCGGCACATTGCTTGACGGCAATCCCTTAAATAATTTCATTGATCATGAACTCAACACCATCTTCAACCCAGACGGATTACTCGACGGCGCGATGAAAGTCACCATCGTCGGTCAATATGCCTATGTCTGTTGCGATAAAGGATTGGTTGTGATTGATGTGTCACACCCCCCTAAGCCAAAGGTCGTCAGCGTTATTGAACAAGGAATTAACATGCCACGAAGTGTGGAGGTGCAATTCCAGTATGGCTTCCTGTGTGATAAGGACGGCGTGAAAATTCTTGACACCACTGATATTTCCAAACCCAAATTAATAACGACCGTACCGCTTGCTGATGCAAAGAATATTTACGTCGCGCGCACCTACGCCTATGTGTCGGCTGGACATCAAGGTTTAGTGATTTTGGATGTCAAGAATCCCACTAAACCAGTGATTGACCAGGTCTACAATGCGGGTGGCAAAATCAGCGATCTACATGACGTACAATTGGGAATTACTAACGTTAGTGCGTTTGCTTACCTGGCAGATGGTCATAATGGCTTCCACGTCGTTCAGCTTACCAATGCCAACCGACCTGACAACAACGGGTTTAGTCCTCGTCCATTGCCTGAGTTAATTGCCAGTTATGCCCTGCCACATCATGGAAGCGCCCTGTCAATATCTAAGGGGATTGACCGTGATCGAGCAGTAGATGAATCAGGCAACCAAATCGCCGTCTTCGGTCGTATTGGCGCGCGACCGTTGAACAGACTGGAAGAAAATATCTACCTCCGAAACGGCCTGCCGTGGCGAGTGTCCAACGACCCGTTCGATTCCGATATCTTTATCATTGAACCAGATGCTAATATTCCACCCGTGCTGCAGCGATGACTGGGTGAGGATTTTTGTTTGGTGACCGCAATTCCTGATCCATGGTCATGAAACTTCAGAAAATAAATCAAGCTCGACACAAGCATCGCGATACCCAAACCAGACATGCCGTACGTCAATTGTCGGAAAAACTCCAACCGTGTCATGTCCCCTGCGATTTGATCTTTGATGGCCATCACGCTAATCGAGCCAACATATCCGATGGAGTCAGCGATATAGATCACAAAGACTGCGGTGCCCATCACTCGGGTCGATGCTATCAAACGATCAAACAGCACTGAGCCATAGGGCACATACGCTAAATAGGAGCCCAATCCGCACATAATCATCCATTGCAACCCACTAATCGTGCCGGTGTCGTACAGCAGGGTCCCCGCGCCCATCAAAATACAGCCGCCGGTCATTACAACAAACGCACCAATCAATCCCAAGAGGTTGTTGCGAATCAGGTTCAAAACAGCTAGCGTTCCCACGACGCCGAAAGCTACCCACAATTCGCTGCGAGTGAAGATTGTTGTTTCCGAATTACCATACCCCAGTTGATCAAAGATATCGACACCAAAGTTATCACGAAAATCACGATAAGCCGTTAGAAAAAAATAGGCGATAAGCAACATTATCATCCCGGGCAAGAATTTCTTCACAAACGCCCAGCGTTCTTTCCCGTCCATGGTAGATCGAGCCATGCGGGACTTCTTATCGGCTGCAGTCGGTTCTGGCAGACGATTTAACAGATAGGCCGATAATAGAAACGGAGGTAAGAACATACAACCTGTAACAAACGGCATCCAAAATTGGTCAACGTCATGCGCACTCATCAGCCACCGCCCAATATCTTTGACGACGCCACTTGCCACAATAAACGAACAACTTAAACCCGCCAACAACATCTCCGATGTCTTCCGTCCTTCGAGATACCAAACGACTAAACCCCAAACCATTCCCAAGGGCAATCCATTAAAGAAAATCGATATTACCTTGCCCGCTGGTGGCAGGAACGCGAATCCGAACAACGCCAATTGTGCAACGAAGATCAACCCCACCAACATCCCAAAACGTCGTTGCCGTGATACCTCCGAGAC